>CAZIZD010000431.1:0-3743 GCA_964543615.1 uncultured Alcaligenaceae bacterium
GAAGGTGCTGTGGCTGCAGCTCGGCATCCGCAACGAGGAAGCCGCGCGCATTGCGCTGGACGGAGGCCTCGACTCCGTGATGGACCGCTGCGTCAAGATCGAGCACGCGCGCATCCTGGGCGGGCTCAACTGGGCGGGCGTGAACACCGGCGTGATCTCCGCGAAGCGTCCCCTGCACCATGCCTGACCGCAAGTTCGGCTTCGACACGCTGTGCCTGCACGCGGGTCACATTCCCGATGCGGCCACCGGCGCGCGCGCGCTGCCCATCTACCAGACGACGTCGTTCGTGTTCGACAGCGCCGATCACGCGGCGAGCCTCTTCAACCTCTCGACCTTCGGCAACGTCTACTCGCGCATCTCCAATCCGACGGTCGCAGCACTCGAGGAGCGCATCGCCGCGCTCGAGGGCGGACGCGCGGCACTGGCTACCGCCACCGGAATGGCGGCGCAGACCGTGGCACTCCTCACGCTATGCCAGTCCGGCGACCATATCGTCGCCTCGCGCACGCTCTACGGCGGCACGTATACGCAGCTCGCGGTGACCTTCGCGCAGTTCGGCATCGAGGCAACGTTCGTCGACAGCGACGACCCCGCGAACTTCGCGGCCGCGATCCGCGACAACACCAAGGCGGTCTACGTCGAGACCATCGGCAATCCGCAGCTCAACGTGGCCGACCTCGCCGCGATCTCGAAGATCGCGCACGACGCCGGCGTGCCGCTCGTCGTCGACAACACGCTCGCCTCGCCCTACCTGTGCCGGCCCTTCGAGCACGGCGCCGACATCGTGATCCACTCGGTCACGAAGTACCTGGGCGGGCACGGCACGACCATGGGCGGCGTGCTGGTGGAGTCCGGCAAGTTTCCGTGGGACAACGGCCGGTTTCCGCAAATGACCGAGCCGTCGCGCGGCTATCACGGCGTGATCTTCCACGAGACGTTCGGCGACTTCGGCTTCACCATGAAGGCACGCATGGAGATCATGCGCACGCTCGGGCCCACGCTGTCGCCGATGTCGGCGTTCCTGCTGTTGCAGGGGATCGAGACGCTGCACCTTCGCATGCCCCGTCACTGCGAATCGGCGCTCGCGGTCGCGCAGCATCTTGCCTCGCATCCCGCGGTCGAGTGGGTCGACTACCCGGGCCTGCCGCAAAGCCGTCATCACGCGCTCGCGCAACGCTACCTGCCGCGCGGGGCGGGCGGCATCCTGACCTTCGGCGTACGCGGCGGCGCCGCCGCGGGCGTCAAGTTCATCGAGAGCGTCGAGTTCCTCTCGCACCTCGCCAACGTCGGCGACGCGAAGACGCTCGTGATCCATCCCGCGTCCACGACGCACCGGCAGTTGAGCGAGGACGAGCAGCGAGCGGCCGGCGTCGCGCCGGAAATGATCCGCCTCTCGGTGGGTCTCGAGTCGCTCGACGACATCCTGTGGGACATCGACCAGGCGCTCGCCCGGTCTCGTCCATGAATACGACGCCATGAATCGATACGCAGCCATTCCCTGGCCCGTTGCGGGCATCTTCGTCGCGGTCGTGCTGGTGGCGATCGACCTGCTGGTCGCTTCCCTCGGCCCCAATCCGGCACTCGAGCAGACGGTGTATCGCACGGTGATGTGGTCGATCGGGCTCGCTTCCCTCGCGCTGCTGATCCTCCCTCCGCGTCGGCTCGCCTATTTCCTGGGGTTCCTCGTCTGCGCCGGCCTCATGGCCTTCGCGCTGTACCTCCAGTACGTGCTCGACCTCGAGCCCTGCCCTCTGTGTATCTTCCAGCGCGTGGCCGTCATCGTGACGGGCGTGATCCTGCTCGTCGCGGCACTCCACAACCCCGGTCGCGTGGGCGCGACGTTCTACGCGGTGCTGATCCTCGCCGCGTCGGGCATCGGAGCAGGACTCGCCGCGTGGCACATCTGGATCCAGGGCCAGCCCAAAGGCAGCGTCGCCGCGTGCGGCATGGGGCTCGATTACATGCTCGAAACGCTGCCGCTCACGGACGTCATCTCGCGCGTGCTGAAAGGCAGCGGCGAGTGCGCGGAGCAGGGGTGGCTGTTTCTCGGCCTGGCGATCCCGTCGTGGACGTTCGTGTTCTTCGTGGCGATGATCGCCGCCACTTTCGCGCTCGTGCGCCGCGACTAAGCAAGCGGTGCGGTGGCGCGTCCGCGCCACCCTGGTGTCTACTGGACGACGTGGTCGGCGCGCAGGAGGAGCGGCGTGGGGATCACGAGGCCAAGCGCCTTTGCCGTCCGCAGGTTCACCACCAGCTCGATCTTGGTCGATTGCTCCACGGGCAACTCCGCCGCGCTTGCGCCCTTGAGCAGCTTGTCGACGTAGGAAGCCGCGCGCCGGTAGTGCTCGACCAGGTCCTGCCCGTAGCTCAGGAGCCCGCCCGCTTCCGTCAGGCTGCGGTTCGTCGCCAGCGTCGGCACGCGGTGCTTCAACGTCAGCTCGGCGAACTGGCGCGCCTGCTGGCCGTAGAAGGGATCGCCCATCACGACGAGCGCGCCAACACCGTCCTTGCGCAACCCCGCGAACGCCGCATCGATCTCCGCCGGCGTCCGGGCGGACACCGTCGACGCGCTCATCCCCTTGGACCTCGCGGCCGCCTGCACCTGGCTTGCGATGCCGCGGTGGTTCGCGTTATCGGGGTTCACCAGCACCGCGATCCGCGTGAGCCCCGGCATCGCCTCGCGCAGGAGCTCGACGTACTTCGAGCTCACGTCCGCCGTGACGTTGCTCAATCCCGTCACGTTGCCGCCCGGTCGCGAGAGGCTCTTGACGAACCCGCTGGCGACCGGGTCGCCGACCGAGATCATGACCACGGGAATCGTCGCCGTCGCCGCGCGCACCGCCTGAACGCCGGGCGTCGAGTCGGCGACGATCACGTCGACCTTCGCCTGGACGAGTTCGCGGGCGAGCGCCGGGAGCCGATCGTAATCGCCATCCGCGAAGCGCCATTCGATGACGAGGTCCCTGCCCTCGACGTAGCCCAACTCGCGCATCCCGTTCCGGAAGGCGTCGAGCCGGTTGGCAAAATTGGCGGACGACCGGGGAATGAGGAAGCCGACCCGAAAGACGCGGCCCGACGACTGTGCGAGCGACAGGCGCGCGGCCGCGATTGCGATGAGCGCGAAGAACGCCCGCCGGGTTGGCGTCATCCGGGTCGATCGCTTACTTCGGCGCCATGCGAATGGCGCCGTCGAGCCGGATCACCTCGCCGTTGATCATCGGATTGCGCACGATCTCGCCCACGAGCGAGGCGAACTCCGACGGCCTGCCGAGGCGGGGGGGAAACGGCACCATCTTGCCGAGCGACTGCTGGGCCTCCGGCGGAAGGCTGCCCATCATCGGCGTCTCGAAGATGCCCGGCGCGATCGTGACCACGCGTATGCCCGAGCGCGCGAGCTCTCGCGCGATCGGGAGCGTCATGCCGACCACGCCGGCCTTCGACGCCGCGTAGGCGGCTTGGCCGATCTGACCGTCGAACGCGGCAACCGATGCGGTGTTCACGATGACGCCGCGCTCGCCCTCCTCGTTCGGCACGCCGGCGGTCATCGCCTCCGCTGCGAGCCGCAGCATGTTGAACATGCCCACGAGGTTGATGCCGATCGTTCGTGCAAACGAGGCGAGCGCATGCGCGCCCTCCTTGCCGACGACCTTCTCGCCGTGCACGATGCCGGCGCACCCCACGAGCCCTTGCAGCCCGCCGAATGCGGTGCGCGCCGCGTCCACCGCGCCGCGTGCGCTCGCCT
>CAZIZD010000432.1:0-3732 GCA_964543615.1 uncultured Alcaligenaceae bacterium
CGGGCATGTCGCCGATCTCGTCGAGGAACAGCGTGCCGCCTTCCGCCTGCTCGAAACGTCCCCGGCGCATCGCCTGCGCGCCCGTGAACGACCCGCGCTCGTGGCCGAAGAGCTCCGACTCGAGGAGGTCCTTGGGGATGGCCGCGGTGTTGATCGCCACGAACGGCATCGGCGCGCGCGGACTGTGCCGATGCAACGCGCGCGCGACGAGCTCCTTGCCCGTGCCCGACTCACCGGTGATCATCACGGTCGTGTTGGATTGCGAAAGGCGTCCGATGGCGCGGAAGACTTCCTGCATCGCGGGCGCCTGGCCCAGGATCTCCGGGGTCTCGGCGGCGGCCGCAGGGGCGGCGGGCGCGGCGGCCGTCTCGCTCGTCGCGCGGCGGATGAGCGCAAGCGCGTGATCGATGTCGAACGGCTTCGGCAGGTACTCGAACGCGCCGCCCTGGAACGCGGCCACCGCGCTGTCGAGGTCCGAGTACGCGGTCATGATGATGACCGGGATCTGCGGATGGCGCTCCTTCATCTTGTTGAGCAGCACGAGGCCCGACTCGCCCGGCATGCGGATGTCGGAGACGAGCACCTGCGGCTCGCTCACCGCGAGCGCCTGCAGCACTTCGTACGCAGTCGCGAACGTCTTGTACGGAATGCCCTCTCGCGCAAGCGCCTTCTCGAGGACCCAGCGTATCGACCGGTCGTCGTCGACGATCCACACGGCCTTCGTTCCATCGCCTTGCGGCGGCTCGTAGTCGTAGGCGTACATCGTTTCGCTCGTTCCTTGGTTCATGGGTGCCATCACGCGCGTCCGCCCGGCAGGGACGGGCCCATCTCCAGCGGCAGCAGGATCGTGAAGGTCGTGCGGCCGGGCGTGCTCGACCACTCGATGGTCCCGTTGTGCTGCGCGACGAACGTCTGCGCGATCGTGAGCCCGAGGCCGCTTCCGCCCTCGCGCCCGGACACCAGCGGATAGAAGATCTTGTCGCGGATCGCCGGCGGAATGCCCGGCCCGTTGTCCTCGACGGCCAGCGAGAGCGCGAGGCGATGGCGCTTCTTCGCGAGGGTCACGTAACGCGCGACGCGCGTCGTGAGCCGGATGCGCGGGCCCGCGGTCGATGCCAGGGCCTGCGCTGCGTTGCGCACGATGTTGAGCATGGCCTGCGTGAGCTGCTCGGAATCTGCTTCGAATTCCGGAATGCTGATGTCGAAGTCCTGTTCCATGAGGATCGCCGGGAACTCCGCCTGCACCACGCTGCGCACGCGCACGAGCAGCTCGTGGATGTTGGTGCGCTTGTAGGTGGGGATGCGGCTCGGCGTCAGCAGCCGGTTGACGAGCGACTGCAGGCGGTCGGCCTCGCCGATGATCACCTGCGTGTACTCCGCGAGCTGCGGCCGCGGCAGCTCGGCTTCGAGAAGCTGCGCCGCGCCGCGGATGCCGCCCAGCGGATTCTTGATCTCGTGCGCGAGGCTGCGGATGAGATCGCGGTTGGCCTGCTGCTGCTCGAGCAGGCGCTCCTCGCGCGCGATCTTCAACTGCTGGTCGATGTGGCGGAGCTCGACCAGCACCGTCGCGTCACCCGTCTCGATCGGCGACACGGTGCACGTGAGATGCAGCTTGTTCTTGCCCGGTGCGCCGAGCTCGATTTCCTGCTCCGTGTATGTGGCGCCGCTCACCACGGCCTTCGCGATGGCACCGGTGAGTCCCGGGCAGTCGCCGAAGATCTCGCGCGGCGTATGGCCCAGGAACTTCTGCCGCGACAGCTCGAACAGATTTTCGGCAGCGGGATTCACGTAGGTCACGCGTTCGTCGGGGCGCAGCATCATCACGGCCGCGGAGAGCAGTTCCAGTCCCGGAAAGCTCGCCGCGCTGGTTGTTGCCGACGACGGGAAGAAGCGAAGCTTCACGACGCCGGCCTGCGCGCGCGCACATCGCGCGCGACGCTCGCGAAAATACTTAGCAAATTCGGTGCCGCGGAGCGAACTCGCGCGCGATCGGAGCCGGGCCTCGGCCCGACGGGATGCATCCTTGCCGGGCTGAAGCCCGACCTACCTCGCGCCGAGCTCTTTCTTGAGCGCCTCGACGTTGCGTTCGTGCAGCTGCACCGCCTGGCGCAGGCGCGCGATGCGCTCCTGGTACTTGGCCGCGTTGGACTGCTCTTCGGGCAAGGGCGTGGGCGCCCCGCTGTTGTAGTCCTTGCGTGCTTCCGCGAGAGACTTTTCTTCTGCAGCGAGCTCGTCGGTGAGGACCTTGCGCCGCATGTCGTCGCGCGTGCGCTGCGTCTCCGCATCGACCTTGGGAAATCCTGCGGGAGAAGGCGTGCTCTTGCCGCTTGCAGCGCCCTTGGCGCGCGGCGGCGCGGACTCCTCGGCGCCCAGGCACGAGATCTTGCGATAACCCTTCTCGGGTGGAAGGTTGGAGAACACGATGTTGCCCGCACCGTCGACGTACTTGCACACGGGCTGCTGCGCGTGCGCGCTCGCCGCGAAGATCGCGGCGAGGCACCACGCGAGGGCGTGTGCGCACCGTTTGCAGGCAATGTCATCGTGTGTCCGCATCGCGCCTGAGTGTAGCGCACGCCGCAAGAGCCGCGCAAAAACAAGCGGGGCAGGCGCACGGCCTGCCCCCGCTCGAGTCTGCTGCAAGGCGTTCTCTCCGCGCTTCGCGCTTCGAGTCTTGTCCGCGCTCGGGAGCGGCCCTTCGCGCGGACGTGCGCCGCGACGGACGCCCTTTGCATCGGCCTGCTTAGAGGCTGTAGTACATGTCGAACTCCACCGGATGCGTGGTCATCCGGAAGCGCGTCACCTCTTCCATCTTGAGCGCGATGTAGCCGTCGATCATGTCGTCTGTGAACACGCCGCCGCGCGTGAGGAACGCACGGTCCTTGTCGAGATGGTCGAGCGCCTCGTCGAGCGACGCGCACGGGTGCGGCACCTTCGCGGCCTCCTCGGGCTCGAGGTCGTAGAGGTTCTTGTCCATCGGATCGCCCGGGTGGATCTTGTTCTGCACGCCGTCGAGGCCGGCCATCATCATGGCCGAGAACCCGAGGTACGGATTGCAGGTCGGATCGGGGAAGCGCACTTCGATGCGGCGGCCCTTCGGATTGCTCACGTACGGGATGCGGATGGCCGCGGAGCGATTGCGCGCCGAGTATGCGAGGTTGATCGGCGCCTCGAAGCCGGGCACGAGGCGCTTGTACGAGTTCGTTCCCGGATTGGTGATCGCGTTGAGCGCCTTCGCGTGCTTGATCACGCCGCCGATGTAGTACAGCGCGAATTCCGACAGTCCTGCGTAGCCATCGCCGGCGAACAGGTTCTTGCCGTCCTTCCAGATCGACTGGTGCACGTGCATGCCCGAGCCGTTGTCGCCGACGACGGGCTTCGGCATGAACGTCGCGGTCTTGCCGTACGCGTGCGCGGTGTTGTGCACGCAGTACTTGAGGATCTGCAGCCAGTCCGCGCGCTTGACGAGCGTCTCGAACTTGGTGCCGATCTCGCATTGGCCGGGGGCTGCGACCTCGTGGTGATGCACTTCCACCTCGACGCCCATCTGCTCCATGGCGAGGCACATCGCCGAGCGGATGTCCTGCAGCGAGTCGACCGGTGGCACAGGGAAGTAACCGCCCTTGATCGGCGGACGATGGCCCATGTTGCCGCCTTCGAACTTCTCGGAGGACGACCACGGCGCCTCTTCCGAATAGATCTTCACCTGGCAGCCCGACATGTCAACCTTCCACT
>CAZIZD010000433.1:0-3703 GCA_964543615.1 uncultured Alcaligenaceae bacterium
CGTGCGCATACGGCCCCGTGTGTATCTCGCACACCCGCGCGCCGACCCGCGCCGCGGCCTCCACCTGCCGCACGTCCGCGTCGATGAACACCGACGTCACGATGCCCGCGTCCGCGAGCCGCTGCACGACCCCGCTCAGCGAAGTCTCCTGCCCCGCCACGTCGAGGCCGCCTTCGGTGGTGATTTCGTGCCGCCCCTCCGGCACCAGCATGGCCATCTCGGGCTTGACGCGGCATGCGATGGCGATCATCTCCGGTGTCGCGGCGCACTCGAGGTTGAGCTTGATGTGGACAAGCTCGCGCAGGCGCCGCACGTCCTCGTCCTGGATGTGCCGCCGGTCCTCGCGCAGGTGAACGGTGATGCCGTCGGCGCCGCCCAGGTGCGCTTCCACCGCCGCCCACACGGGGTCCGGCTCGTGCGTGCGGCGCGCCTGCCGCAACGTGGCCACGTGGTCGATGTTGACGCCGAGCTCGATCATGGTCCTTCTTCCTCCAGCGTGACGAGGTCGCGCACGACGCGGCGGCTCACGATGCGCCGCTCCTCGAGATGATGGTCGAGCACGTCGCGCATGAGATGCTTCGCCTCCGACGCGGTCTCCGCGTCGGCAAAGCGCCCGGCCGCGAGCGCCTGCAGCGTGGAACCGCGCACGATGCGCGGATGCGCGCCGGGCTCGCGGGCGGCGTGCGCGACGACCAGCCTCGGGCCGCGATCGGCAACATAGTGATAGGCCCGCCCGGCGTCGACGGGCGCGCCGTCGGTGTCGCGCACCAGCTGCATCGCGTAGCCGAGCGCCGCGAGGAGCTTGACCTCGAAGCGTCGCAGCACCGCGGCTTGCGCGGCGGCCGTGGTCTCGTTGACGAGCGCCTGCAGCGCGGCAGCGTAATCGTCGAACAGCCCGGCGTGCGGATCCTCGCGCGCGAGCAGCTTCAGCAGCAGCTCGTTGAGGTAGAACCCGCACAGCAGCGCCGATCCGCCGAGGAGCGGCAACCCGCCGCGCCACTCCGCCTTGACGAGCGTCTTCAACTCCCCGCCGCCGGCCCACGAGAGCGCGAGCGGCTGGAAGGCCTGGAGCAGCCCGCGAATCTCGGAGCGCGGACGCTTCGCGCCGCGCGCCACCATGGGCACGCGGCCGAAGCCCGCGGTGAACGCCTCGACGATGAGGCTCGTCTCGCGATAGGGATAGGCATGCAGGACGAAGGCGGGCTCGTCGTCGTGCTGCTGGACGGGTTGGCGCGCGGGCATCGCTCGATCAATAGCCGAGGCGGGTGAGCGACGCGTCGCTGTCCGCCCAGCCGCGCTTCACGCGCACGAACACCTCGAGATAGACCTTGCCGCCGAACATGCGCTCCATGTCCTGCCGTGCCTCGGTGGCGATCTTCTTCATGCGCGCGCCGCCTTCGCCCACGAGGATCGCGCGCTGGCTCGCCTTGTCGACGTAGACGGTGGCATGGATCCGCCGCAGGGAACCGTCGAGCACGAACTGCTCGATGCCCACCGTCGTCGCGTATGGGATCTCGTCGCCCAACAGGCGGAAGATCTTCTCGCGAATGAACTCGGCCGCGAGGAATCGCTCGTCGCGGTCGGTGAGGTCGTCCTCGGGATACAGCGGCGGCGACTCGGGAAGACGCGAGGCGATCTCCGCGCGCAACGCCGGCAGCTGCGTTCCGCGATCGGCCGAAACAGGCACCACCGTCGCGAAGGGAAACAGGTCGGCCACCCGCGCCAGCAGCGGAAGCAGCTGCCCCTTGTCACGCACCAGGTCGATCTTGTTGACGACGCACACGACGGGCACCGCCTTGGGCAACAGG
Source organism: uncultured Alcaligenaceae bacterium (assembly GCA_964543615.1). Lineage (GTDB taxonomy): Bacteria > Pseudomonadota > Gammaproteobacteria > Burkholderiales > Casimicrobiaceae > VBCG01. Next base: position 1,809 of record CAZIZD010000433.1, read on the forward strand.
CGCACGACATCGCGATCGGCTTCGGTAATGCGGGCTGCATCGAGCACGAACCGCACGACGTCGACGCTCGCGAGCGCCTCGCGCACCGCCTGGTTGAGCCTGTCGTTGAGTCGCGACCGATGCCGCGTCTGGAAGCCGGGCGTGTCCACGTACACGACCTGCGCGCGATCGCGGGTGTCGATGCCGACGATGCGGTGCCGCGTCGTCTGCGGCTTCTTCGAGGTGATGCTCACCTTCTCGCCGACGAGCGCGTTCATGAGCGTCGACTTGCCGACGCTCGGGCGGCCCACGATCGCGACGTGACCGCAGCGGAAGGCGTCATCGGCCATCGCGGGTCCCCGTGACGATCGTGGCGAGCGCAGCGGCCGCAGCCGCCTGCTCCGCGACGCGCCGGCTCGACCCGCGGCCCGAAACCGCGAGTTCCAGCGACGGAATGCGGCATTCCACGTCGAACACCTGCGCGTGCGCTTCGCCGGACGTTTCGGTCACGACATACTCCGGGACCGGCATTCGCCGCGCCTGCAGCCACTCCTGAAGGCGCGTCTTGGGATCCTTGCCGAGGGCCTCGGGATCGGCGTGCGTGAGCATCTCGCCATACGCGCGGATGATCACGTCGCGCGCGGCCTCGTAGCCGCCGTCCACGAACACCGCACCGAACACCGCTTCCAGGGCGTCGGCGAGGATCGACGGACGATCCGGCCCGCCGCTTCGCTGCTCGCCTTCGCCCAGGCGGATCTCCGCGCCGAGCGCAAGGCCGCGCGCCACACGCGCGAGCGACTCCTGGTTGACCAGCGCGGCGCGCGCCCGCGACAGGCCGCCCTCCGCGAGATCGGGAAAGCGTTCGAAGAGGGAGGTACCGACGACGCAGTTGAGCACTGCGTCGCCCACGAACTCCAGGCGCTCGTTGTTGGTGGCGCCGCAGCTCCTGTGCGTCAGCGCGCTGCGCAGGAGGTTCGGATCGCGGAACGCATAGTCCAGGCGCTCGCGCAGCGTGCCGGTCATTCGCGCCGCGACGGCATCAGCGCGATGCTTCCGCGTTGAACTCCATGAGCAGGCTCACGTTGTGAACGAGCGGGAGCTTCTTTTCCCAGTTCACGGAGGCGGTGATCGTGTTGCCGGATTTGGTGACTTCGACGTCCTTGGCCGACACCGAGTCGACGTAGTCGGCGGAGAGGCGGCCCTCGACGAACGATCGGATGTTGCGGACGGTGGGGTCGCGCACCTCGGCCACGGCGGCTTCGAGCGCCTTCTGCACCGTGTAGTACTCGATGTACGACGGGATCATGCGGAACGCGAGCAGCGCCACGACGAGGATCACCACGAGTACGAACAGGAAGCCCATGATCGACACGCCACGCTGGCCCGTCCGCATCGCAGTGCTCATAGCTCCTCCGCTCGCGCTCATCGAATTCCGCTGCCGACCCGCTTGAAGGCCAGGCTCGAGATGTCGTCCCAATTGAACCAGATGAAGAACGCCTTGCCCCGCACGTGGTCGTCGGGCACGAAACCCCAGTAGCGGCTGTCGTCGCTGTTGTCCCGGTTGTCGCCCATCATGAAATAGTGGCCCTGGGGCACCTTGCACGTGAATCCGCGGTCATTGTATTCGCAATTGTCGCGGCCCGGAAACGGACGCACGTTTTGCGGATAGACGGGCGCGGCCTGCGGATTGACGCCGATCGTGTACTCGTGCGTTCCCTTGTCGGTGCGGGTCGCCGTCTCCTTGAAGCGGTCGAGCGTCTCGAAACGCAGGTTCTCGAGGTAGCTGTACGTGCCGTCGCGCACCTGCGGCAGCGGCTGGCCGTTCACGGTCAGCTTCTTGTCCTGGTAGGACACGACGTCGCCACCGACGCCGACCACGCGCTTGATGAAATCCTGGCTCGGATTGACCGGGTACC
>CAZIZD010000434.1:0-3702 GCA_964543615.1 uncultured Alcaligenaceae bacterium
GGAACGAAGCAATAACCTCACCAGCGACTCTAGCGGCGGGCCCCTTCCTCGTCAGTACCGCCGGGCCCGGGTTACACTCCGTCCAGCGGTTGCGTTCCATGGGGCCGCCCCCTCGTACCCTCGCATTATCATGCCTGTAGCATTCATAACGCATCCTTCGTGCCTGCTGCACGAAATGGGGCCTTACCACCCCGAATGCCCCGAGCGCCTCATGGCCGTGGGCGATCGCATGATCGCCGCCGGGATCGATCCCTATCTCAAGCACTACACGGCGCGCGAGGCCACGCGCGGAGAGATCGCGCGCGTGCACGGCGAGACCTACATCGACGAGATCGAGCAGGCAAGCCCCGCCGAGGGCCTGCATTACCTCGATCCCGACACCGCGCTCAATCCGCATTCGCTCACGGCGGCGCGGCACGCCGCGGGTGCGGTCGTGATGGCGGTGGACCTCGTGATCGCAGGCGAGTGCGCGACGGCCTTCTGCGCGGTGCGCCCGCCGGGGCACCACGCGGAGCGCAGGCGTGCGATGGGGTTCTGCCTTTTCAACAGTGTCGCGATCGGCGCGGCGCACGCGCTCGCCGCGCACGGCCTGTCGCGCGTCGCGGTGGTCGACTTCGACGTGCATCACGGCAACGGAACCGAGGACATCTTCCAGGGCGACCCCCGCGTCCTCATGGTGAGCACCTTCCAGCATCCGCTGTATCCGTACTGCGGCTTCGACAATCCGGCCGAGAACATGGTCAACGTGCCGCTGCCCGCGGGCGCCGGCAGCGAGCAATTCCGCGCGGCCGTCACCGATCGCTGGCTGCCCGCGCTCGAGAAGTTCGCTCCGGAGATGATCCTGATCTCGGCGGGATTCGATGCCCACCGCGAGGATCCTCTTGCCGGCCTCAAGCTGACGGAGGCCGACTACGCCTGGGTCACGGAACGCCTCGTGGAAGTCGCCAGGCGTCATTCGCACAAGCGCATCGTGTCCGCGCTCGAAGGTGGCTACGCGCTGTCGGCCCTCGGCCGCAGCGCCGCCGAGCACGTGCGCGTCCTCGTCGAAGGCTAGGCGCGTTGGAGCGGCGGCAGTTCCTGGAAGGTTGCGCGGCGGCATCGCTGGGATCGTGGTCGTCCGCGTGGGCACAGGCGGCCCCGCGCACCTACGCGCGATCGCGCCTGGTCGACATCCACAATCGGCCGATCAGGCTCGCCTCGCTCGAGAACGAGGTCAACTACGTCTTCCAGTATCCGTTCGAGGCCACGCCCTGCATCCTCGTGAAGCTCCGCAAGGCGGTGACTGTGCCCGCGTCGCTGCGGCGGCAGGACGGCACGTCGTACGCGTGGCAGGGCGGGGTGGGACGCGACCGCAACACGGTGGCCTTTTCCGCCATCTGCGCGCACAAGCTCGCGTATCCGACGAAGGAAGTCTCGTTCATCCGCTATCAGCGCGACGCCTCCGCGACGTCGGGCGGACGCGTCATCCACTGCTGCGCCGACCACAGCGTCTACGATCCGGCGGAGGGCGCGCGCGTGGTCTCGGGACCCGCGCCGCAGCCACTGGCGGCCATCGTTCTCGAGCACGATCCATCCGATGACGGCGTCTATGCGCTGGGCACCGTCGGCGCCGAGCAGTTCGACGCGTTCTTCGACAAGTACCGCATGAAGCTCGCCCTCGAGTACGGCGAGGCGCGCGCGCGGCGTAACGTCGCAGGTACGACGATCCTGCGCGAGATGTCGTCTTATTGCCGCACGACCGTGCAGTGCTGAACGGGCCGGACGCCCGCGTTCGCTAGCCTGGCGGCGGTTCCGCCGGGGGGGCGTACCACGCGTCCTTCGGGACGACCTTGGGCGCGGCGGGATCGCCGAAGTAATGCGGCGACATGATCTGCACGCCGTGCGCGTTGAACTCGTCGAGGATCGCCGCGTTGAGCGCCGAGATCACGTCCGCGCGCTCCTGCGCTCCCGCGGGCTCGGCGTAGCACACGAGCCGGTAGGCCACGTAGAAGTCCGACAGCGTCATCACGAGCACGCGCGGCTCGACCGCCTGCGAAATCTCGGGCACCGCGCGCGTGGCGCCGAGCAAAAGGCCGCGCACCTGCCGCCACCCCACGTCGTAGCCGATGGTCACGTGCGCCTCGAGCATGAAGCCAGGGCGGCGATTCCCATGGGAGAAGTTGCGCGTGACCGTGCCCAGCACCGTCGCGTTGGGAATCGTGAGGTCCTCACCCATCCCCGTGCGCACGCGCGTCGTGAATACGCCCATCGAGATGACAGTGCCCTCGGCGTCGCCGATGCGCACGAAGTCGCCCCTGCGGAACGTGCGCGTGTAAAGCAGGATGAGTCCGCTGGCCGCTTGTCCGACGAGCCCCGATGCGCCGACCGACACCATGAGGCCCAGCAGCACGGAAAGACCCTTGAAGGCCTCGGTGGACGAGCCCGGGATATACGGATACGCCATCACCGCCGCGAAGAGCCAGATCGCGAGCGTGGCGAGGCGGCGCGTGGCGGGCGCGGTGTCCTGGTCGACCCAGGCGAGGCGCATGCGGCCCGCCTGCACGCTGTCGAAGAAACTGCGCTGCATGCGGTTGACCGAGTGCGCGATCACGAAGATCACGACTGCGACCGCGATCTCGGGCACTGCGTGCGCGACGGCCACGAGCACGCCGACGACGGTGTCGACGAGGAAGGCGTTGAGGCTCTCCGACCACACCCGCGTGTATGGGAAGCGGCCGAGCACGAAGCCCAGCCACTCGTACGTCACCAGCAGGATCAGGAGCCAGCCCGCGAGACGCAGTCCGGTGTGCGCGATGTGGATCGCTCGATGGCGATGCACGACAGTGGCACCGCCGACCTTCAGTCGCTCGGCCGTCGCGTTGGTGAGCCGCAGTGCGTGCCTCATGATCCAGCGGCCGAGCCGCAGGAGCCCGAAGACCAGCAGCGCGTAGACAATCGTGGCGATGGCCGAGTGGATTGCCGCGCGCACCATGAGCCGGCTGTCGCGCGACTCGCGGGTCTCGCCGATCGCGCGCTCAAGCGCGGCGGCCGCGCCCTGCGCGGCGGCGTCGAGGTTGTCGGCGCCGCGCACGTCCTCGGGCGCGACGATGAATACGCCGTGATCCCCGATCTTGACCGCGCGCCCGAACTCGATCGCCTCGACGCCCACGGCATCGTCGCCGCCGCGCTCCAGGATCGAATAGATGCGCTCGCGCGCGACGAGGGCGCGCTCCTCGGGCGGCACGCCCAGGATGGCGTGGCGAAAGGTGAAGATCGGGCGGTTGAAGATGCTGAGCGTCGCGGGCGGGTAGCGCTCGGGTGGAGCTGCCTTGTCGGTTGCCGGCGCGGCGCCCGCGACGCACGCTACGATGGCGAGGCAAAAGGCGAATAGCGTCCGGCGCATCAGGCGACGATCAGCGCGGCCGCGACGCGGCGGTCTTCCGCGACGAGGATGTTGAAGGTGCGGCACGCCGCGCGCGTGTCCATCACCTCGACGCCGACGCGCGCCGCGGACAACGCCGCCGTGAGCCGCGGATGCGGAAATCGCTGCCGCTCGCCGGTCCCGATCAGCACCATCTCGGGGGTGTGTTCGAGGAGGGACGCAAAGTCCGCCTCGCCCAGCGCTTCGAAGCCCTGCGGCGCCCATCCCGTCACCACGCTGTCCGGCAGCAGCACGATGTTCTCCCGGTACTCCGTCGTGCCCACGCGCACCCATCCGGGACC
>CAZIZD010000435.1:0-3690 GCA_964543615.1 uncultured Alcaligenaceae bacterium
CCTTTCGGCGGCGGTCAGGCCACGGAGGGCGTCGGAACGAAATCCGAGGTGTCGGTGGACGTGTAGTTGAAGGTGATGTCGCCCCACGTGTCGAGCGCCGCGGCAAGCGGAGCGCACCACCTGGACGCGTCGCGGAGGATCTGCGGTCCTTCCTCCTTGATGTCGCGGCCCTCGTTGCGCGCCAGCACCATGGCTTCCAGTGCGACGCGATTCGCCGTCGCGCCGGCCTGGATGCCCTGCGGATGGCCGATCGTGCCGCCGCCGAACTGCAACACGACGTCGTCGCCGAAGAGATCGAGGAGCTGGTGCATCTGGCCTGCGTGGATGCCGCCCGATGCCACCGGCATGACCTTGCGCAGCGCGCCCCAGTCCTGGTCGAAGTGGATGCCGCGCGGCAGGTCCACCTTCGTCTTCGTGTCGCGGCAGACGTTGTAGTAGCCCTGCACGGTCATCGGATCGCCTTCGAGCTTGCCGACGGCGGTGCCGGCGTGGATGTGGTCCACGCCCGCGAGCCGCATCCACTTCGCGATCACCCGGAAGCTCACGCCGTGGTTCTTCTGGCGCGTGTACGTGCCGTGCCCTGCGCGGTGAAGGTGCAGGATCATGTCGTTCTGGCGGCACCAATGGGAGAGCGACTGGATGCCGGTGTAGCCCACGACCAGGTCGACCATCACGATTACCGAGCCCAGTTCCTTCGCGAACTGCGCGCGCCGGTACATCTCCTCCATGGTCCCGGCAGTCACGTTGAGATAGCTGCCCTTGACCTCGCCGGTGGCGGCACTCGCCTTGTTCACCGCGTCCATCACGAACAGGAAGCGGTCGCGCCAGTGCATGAACGGCTGCGAGTTGATGTTCTCGTCGTCCTTCATGAAGTCGAGCCCGCCGCGCAGCCCCTCGTACACCACCCGTCCGTAGTTGCGGCCCGACAGTCCGAGCTTGGGCTTGGTGGTCGCACCGAGGAGCGGCCTGCCGAACTTGTCGAGGCGCTCGCGCTCGACGACGATGCCCGTCGGGGGTCCAGCGAACGTCTTCACGTAGGCCACCGGGAACTTCATGTCCTCGAGGCGCGCGGCCTTGAGCGGCTTGAAGCTGAAGACGTTGCCGATGATGGAGGCGGCCACGTTGGTGATCGAGCCCTCCTCGAAGAGCGAGAGATCGTAGGCGACGTAGCAGAAGTACTGGCCCGGGGTGTTGGGCACCGGATCGACGCGGTACGCCTTGGCCCGGTACATGTCGCAGGCGGTCAGGCGATCGGTCCACACCACCGTCCAGGTCGCGGTGCTCGATTCGCCGGCGACCGCGGCGGCCGCCTCGATCGGGTCCACGCCGTCCTGCGGCGTGATGCGAAAGAGCGCGAGGATGTCGGTGTCTTTGGGCTCGTAGTCGCTGTCCCAGTAACCCATCTGCGCGTACTTGAGCACACCGGCCGAATAGCGCTTCTTCGCATCCGTGATCTGCTGGACGTCCTGCATGCTGCCCATGGGGGGCCCCCGACGTTGAGATTTCCGGACTCTAGGCCTCCCCGTTGATTTGCAATAATTAAATGTTTTGACTTTGACATGTGTGTTTCCTAATATCGAGCCATGCCGCTCACGAAGAACGCCACGTTCCGGCAGCTCGCGACCTTCCACACGGTCGCCCGCCTGGGCAGCGTGTCCTCGGCCGCCGACGAGCTGCACCTGACGCAGCCGGCGGTGTCGATCCAGATCGCGGCGCTCGAAGAGTCGGCGCGTGCGCCGCTCCTCCAGCGCACCGGCCGCGGGATCAGGCTCACCGAGGCCGGCCATCTCCTCGACGGCTACGCGCGGCGCATCCTCGAGCTCTGGCGCGAGGCGGGCGAGGAAATGGCCACGCTGCAGGGCGTGTTCTCCGGCACGTTGCGCGTGGGCGCGATCACCACGGCGGACTACCTGCTGCCGCCGATGCTGGTGACGTTCGCCAACGAGCACCCGCAGGTGAAGGTCAACCTGCAGGTCGGCAACCGCGACGAGATCGTGCGCATGCTCGCGTCGAACGAGATCGACGTCGCGATCATGGGACGTCCGCCGGCCGAGCTCAAGACCGAGTCCACGCCATTCGCGAAGCATCCGATGGCGTTTCTCGCCGCGCCCTCGCATCCGTTGATGCAGGCATCGAAGCTCACCCTCGCCACCCTATCGGAGCAGCGCATCCTCGTGCGCGAGCGCGGTTCGGGGACGCGCGCGACGATCGAGCGCCTGTTCAAGGATGCGCGCCTCCCCTTGCGCATCGGCTCGGAGATTTCGAGCAACGAGGCGATCAAGCACATGTGCGCGGCAGGCTTCGGTGTCGCCTTCCTTTCCATGCACACGTGCGTGCTCGAGCTCAAGGCGGGCGTGCTGCGCCTGCTGCCCATGGCCCACAATCCGATCGAGCGCGATTGGTACGTGATGCACCTCGCGTCGCGCCAGCTGCCGCAGGTGGCGGGCGCGTTCGAGCAGTTCCTGAAGGTGCGCGGCCAGGCGGAGATCGAGCGTCATCTCGGCGGGACGCCGGCCATCGCGCTGCGAAAATCGCCCGCGCGGCGGCGTGCGAGGAAGGTGACGGCCGCGGCGGCTTGATCGCTTCCGCGCCGGCAGCGCGTCGTCCCTAGCCCTGCTTGTCGCGCAGCTCGCGCCGCAGCACTTTGCCGATCGGCGACTTGGGCAGGGTGTCGCGGAACTCGACGTGGCGGGGCAGCTTGTAGCTCGTCAGGCCGACCTTGCAATGCGCGACGATGGCTTCCGTCGTGAGGCTCGCATCCTTCCTGACGATCACCACCTTCACGGCCTCTCCGGTCTTGTCGTCCGGCACGCCCAAGGCCCCGCACTCCGCCACGCCAGGGTGCGATGCGACGACGCCTTCGACTTCATTCGGGAAGACCTTGAATCCCGACACCACGATGACGTCCTTCTTGCGATCCGTGAGCGTGAAGTACCCTTCGCCATCCTGATATCCGACGTCGCCCGTCTTGAGCCAGCCCGCTTCGAACACCTTCGCGGTCTCCTCTGGCTGGTTCCAGTAGCCCTTCATGACCTGCGGGCCGCGGACGCAGATTTCGCCCGTGTGCCTGTCGAGGTCGCCTTCCCCCGTCCATACCGGCAGCTCGGCGAACCCATCGTCGCGGATCGACACGTCGGTGGACGGGAAAGGCAAGCCGATCGTGCCGCGCCAGGGAGCATCGAGCGGATTGGCGCACACCCCCGGCGACGTTTCGGTCAGGCCATACGCTTCGGTGATGGAGACCCCGGTCACCTGCTTCCAGCGTTCCGCCACCGGTCGCAGCACGGCCGCGCCGCCGCCGATGACCACCTTCACCGCCGAAAAGTCCAGCCGGTCGAACCCGGGGCTGTTCAGCAGGCCGCCGAACAGCGTGTTCACACCTGTCATCACGCTCCACTTCCACTTTGCCAGTTCCTTGACGAAGGCCGGCAGGTCGCGCGGGTTGGCGATGAGCACGATGAGGCTGCCCCACTTCATGAACGACATGGTCGAAGTGAGGCAGAAGATGTGGTACAGCGGCAGCGGCGCAATGACGATCTCCGCGCCTTCCTTGAAGCTGCTCGAAACCCAGATGCCGGTCTGCTCGAGGTTGGCGAGGATGTTGCGGTGGGTGAGCATCGCCCCCTTCGCCACGCCGGTGGTGCCGCCGGTGTACTGCAGGAACGCGATGTCCTCGCGCGCGATCGCGAC
>CAZIZD010000436.1:0-3681 GCA_964543615.1 uncultured Alcaligenaceae bacterium
GCTGCTCGTCGACTCGCGGGACATCGTCGGCCTTCCCATCCCATCGCTCATCGACCGCTTCCTCATGGCCGAGGATTGGGCGCAGGCGGCGCACGGACAGGTTCACGTGTCGCTGGTCGCGGCGCCGGAGTACGTGCATCCGCAGAAGTTCGGCGTGATGGTCGCGCGAAAGCTTGGCCTGATCTGCAACGTGCACACCTCGTTCGAGGATGCCCAGGCCTGGCTTGCCGAGGTTCGCGGGGAACGGCCGGACGGCAGCTGAGCACGAGGGCGCCCACGCGCCGACTCGAAGCAACACCGCGCATCCTTCGCCAGGCGGGTGAGGATTCGCGCGTCGCAGTGACGGACGGCAAACCCTGGCGCCGTCCGCGGACTTTCACAGGGCAACGAGAAGGGAGAACAACATGAACTCGTATCTTGCAACCCTCAAGAAGTACGCGGTATTCGACGGGCGGGCGCAACGCAAGGAGTACTGGCTGTTCGTGTTGTTCAACCTCATCATCGCGGTGGTGCTGAGCTTCGTCGACCGCATGACGGGCACGTACAGCGCCGACTACGGCATGGGCGCGCTGGGAGCGGTCTACTCGCTGGCGGTGCTGCTGCCCGGCATTGGCGTCTCGGTGCGCCGCCTTCACGACACCGATCGCAGTGGATGGTGGCTTCTTATCGTCTTCATCCCCATCCTCGGCGCCCTGGTCCTGCTCGTGTTCATGATCCTTGACGGCACGCCGGGCACCAACCGCTTCGGTCCCAATCCCAAGGAAGCCGCGGCCTGACGCCTCATGGGCCAGGGGCGGGAGCGCAACCATGCAGCATGCGTTGACTGGCAAGCGGATACTCGTCACGCAGTCGAACGAGTTCATGGGTCCCGCCCTCTGCGACGCGCTCGAGGGACAGGGCGCGGAAGTGGTCGCGAGCAACGACGCGCTGGCCGAGCGCGGTGCGCCGGAAGCGGTCGTGCGCGCGGCCGGGCACATCGACGTGCTCATCGCCAACCTCGCGCTGACGGCGCCTTCCACACCGGCGACCGACGTCACCGACGACGAGTGGGCCGAGGTGTTCGCGGCGCTCGTCGATCCGCTGCCGCGCCTCGTGCGCGCGGCGGTGCCCGCGATGATCGAGCGCCGGTCGGGCAAGGTGCTCGTGATCGGAAGCGCTTCCGCGCTGCGCGGCATGCGGCGTGCGTCGACCTACAGCGCTGCGCGTGGTGCGCAACTCGCCTACGTGCAGGCGGCGGGCGTGGAGCTCGCGCCCCATAACGTGCAGGTCAACGCAATCGCCCAGAATTTCGTCGACAATCCCACGTACTTTCCGGCGGAGGTGCAGGCCAATCCCCGGTTCAAGGAGCGCTTGGTGCGTGAGGTGCCGCTCGGCCGGCTCGTCGCCGCACGGGAGGACGCTCTGTTCGCTGCCTATCTATGCAGCGATGCGGCCGACTGCTTCGTGGGACAGGTGTTTCCCGTCTGCGGCGGCTGGGTCACGCGCTGACTGATGTTCTCCACGCGGCCGCTCGTTGCGCGGGATCAGCCGCAACTGTGGGAGTGGCTGCACATCGCGTTGTGGGACCCGCCGCCGGCTCCGCTGCGGCCGCGCGACGTCCTCGCGCATCCGGGCGTGTGCATCTATGCGGAGGCCTGGGGCCGGACCGGCGACGTCGGCGTGGTTGGGCAGGTCGACGGGGCGGACATCGGTGCGTGCTGGATGCGCATCGTGCCGGACGGCGCGGGGCTCGCGCACGTCGACGCGGACACCCCGCAGCTCGGCATCGCGATCGTCCCCGCATTCCAGCACAAGGGCTTCGGTGAGCCGATGATGCGTGCGGCCCTGCGTGCGGCCCGGGAGCATGGCTACGCGCAGGTGTCTCTCACCGTGCATCCCGCGAATCCCGCCATCGGGCTCTACGAGCGTTGCGGGTTCGTCGAGCGGGGCGTACGCAACACGTATCGCCTGATGGTGTGCGAGCTGGCGACGGCCGCGGGGAGTCACCCGACGCGATAGCGCTCCAGCACGGCACGGTCGATCTCCACGCCAAGCCCGGGCCGCGACGGGATCTCGACGCGGCCCTCGCGCTGCACGACCGGCTCGGTCACGAGCGCGACGCGGAACGGGTGCGAGGAGCGGTCGAACTCCAGGATGGGCTCGCGCGCGAACAGCGAGTGGTGAGCGACGGGCAGCGCCGCGATCACCTGCAGCGAAGCGGCTTGCGCGATCGCCGACCCCCACACGTGCGGATTGACCTCGACGCCGTGCGACTGCGCGATAGCGGCAATGTGGCGGCATGCCGTGATCCCGCCGCACGACCCGACGTCCGGTTGCGCGATGTCGACCGCTCCGGCGCCGATCAGGTGCCGAAAGCCATACAGCGTGTGCTCGTTCTCGCCGCCGGCGATCGGCATCGTCAGCTTCTCGCGCATCTCGACGTAGCCAGCGATGTCCTCGGGCACGACGGGCTCCTCGTACCAGCGCAGCGCGAACGGCTCGAGCGCGCGGCCGAGGCGCAGCGCCTCCGCGCGCCCATACGCGTGATTCGTGTCCACCATGAGCGTGACCGGCTTGCCCTGCAGGGAGCGGCCGATCGATTCCATGCACGCGATGTCGTCGGCCAAACCGTAGCCCAGCTTGACCTTCATGATCGTGAAGCCGGCCTCGAGATGCCGGAGGGCCTCGTCGGCGAGCCGGCTCGCCTCGCCTTGTCCGTGCACGCGGTAGAACCCGGTCGCGTACGGCTGGACGTGCGTGCGGAATGCACCGCCCAGCAGGCGATGCACCGGAACGCCATGGTGCTTGCCCGCGATGTCCCACAGCGCGATGTCGATGGCGCTGATGCCGGCAACCACCGATCCCTTGCGCCCGTAGTCGCGCGTGAGGTGATACATCCTGTGCCACAGCACCTCGACGTCGAGCGGGTCGGCGCCAACGACGATCGGCCGCAGCGCCTTGTCGATCACGGTGGCGGCGATCTCGGGTGGCTCGAGTCCCTGCGCGAAGGCCTCCCCCCATCCGGTGATGCCCGCATCGGTGATCACTTCCACGAGGGTGGCGCAACGCTGCCTGACCCATCCCTGCGAGAAGGCGAACGGCTCCTCGAGGGCGCTCTTCAGTACGTGGATGCGCAGATCGACGATCTTCATGGTCGCGCCATGGTGCGCAAACGTGCATCGTTCTGCAAGTCGCGGCGAGATGCGCGCCGCGCGGCACATTGCGACGCGCGGCGAACGTCACACGAAATGCAATGCACGCGGTTGTGGCGGACACGATAGCCGTCGACGCTCGAGTTCACGCCGATTGCGCATCGTCCGCGCCCGTCCAATTGATCGCCGTCAACCTTTCGCATCGGCCGGCCGGAGGCGGCACTTGTATTGCTCCACGCTTCCCAAGGGTCCGGAGCGCACGTCACGCGGGCGTCCGCTCGGACCGAGACCCGACACGAAGGGACTGCGATGCGCGCAGACATGCTGATTTCGATCCTGAGCGATCTCAACCGTCCGACCGACGAAGAGCTCAAGTCGGTCTACCGCGAGCAAAACGCCAAGCTCGAGTTCGAATACATTTCCTTCCGCCCCGCCGACTTTGAGAAGAAAGTCGACACGAAAGACGAAACGAAGTTGAAGCAATACTACGAGGGTTACGCCGACAAGTACCGCCGGCTCCACGTCATCATCGGCGACGCCAACATGAGCG
>CAZIZD010000437.1:0-3675 GCA_964543615.1 uncultured Alcaligenaceae bacterium
CGATAAGGCGCACGCCGACGATGTACGCGCCGAAGACGCCCATGACCGAGAAGAGCGCGGCCAGGAGCGGCATCGAGATGACCCCGCCCCAGAAGCGCGGCGCGACGATGCGCGCGAGGGGATCGACCGCCATCATCTCCATGGCGGAGAGTTGCTCGGTCGTCTTCATGAGGCCGATCTCGGCGGTGACCGCGCTGCCCGCGCGGCTCGCGAACAGGAGGCCCGCCACGACCGGCCCCAGCTCGCGTACGAGCGAGAGGCCGACGAAGATGCCGAGCGAATCGCCCGCGCCGTACTTGTTGAGCGCGTCGTAGCCTTGCAGGCCCAGCACCATGCCGACGAACAGCCCCGACACCATGATGACGACGAGCGAGAGGACACCCGCGAAGTAGATCTCGCGCGCGGTTAGCTGCAGGCGGCGGAACGCGGCCGGCGAGTGCACGAGGACCGCGACGAAGAAGCGCGCGGCGAATCCGACGCGCGAGATCGCGCGGATCGTGCTGTTGCCGACCCGGCGCACGCCGCGGGCGAAGGCGCTAGCCGGCACGCAGCTGCTCCGCGTACGGTGCCGCGGGGTAGTGGAAGGGCACAGGCCCGTCGGGCTGCCCGTCGACGAACTGGCGAACGAACGGATCCGTCGTATGGCGCACGTCCTCGGGCGTGCCGTGCCAGATGATGCGGCCTTCCGAGACGAAGTAGAGGTAATCGACGATCTTGAGCGACTCGTAGACGTCGTGGGTGACCACGACCGACGTGATGCCGAGCGCGTCGTTGAGCTTGCGGATGAGCTGGCCCACGACGCCGAGCGAGATGGGATCGAGGCCCGCGAACGGCTCGTCGTACATGACGAGCATGGGATCGATGGCGATCGCCCGCGCGAGGGCCACCCGCCGCGCCATGCCGCCCGACAGTTCCGACGGCCGCAGGCCGGCGGCGCCGCGCAGGCCCACCGCGTGCAGCTTCATGAGCACCAGGTCGCGCACCAGCGGCTCGGCGAGATCGGTGTGCTCGCGGATGGGGAACGCGACGTTCTCGTACACCGTCATGTCCGTGAACAGGGCGCCGAACTGGAAGAGCATGCCGACCCGGCGGCGCAGGTCGTAGAGTTCGTCGCGCGTCAGGTCCTTCACCGATTGCCCGTCGACGAGTACCTCCCCGGTCTGCTGGCGGAGCTGGCCGCCGATGAGCCGCAGAAGGGTGGTCTTGCCGCAGCCGGACCCGCCCATGATCGCCACCACCTTGCCGCGGGGGATGGTCATGTCGATGCCGCGCAGGATCGGCCGCAGGCGGTCATAGCCGAACGTCACGCCGGTCATCTCGATCGCGTTGGCGACAGCGGTGGCGGTCGCGGCATCGTGCCGCGGCAAGGAAACGTCCAGCAAGGGGTCCCGAGAAAGCCAGCAGAAAGGGAATCGATTGTAGCCGGAGCCCTTCCGCCGCCGCAATGACCCGCGGTCAGTTGTTCAGCCTGGGACGTTCAAGCCGTATCCCGCGGGGCTTCTTTCGCGCCGCGCGCCTTGCGCTCCTTTCCGCCCAGGAGGCGCTGCTCGGCCAACGCCAGCGGCTCCGGGCGTCCGAGGAGCACCACCACGTCGCCGCTCTCGAAGCGCCAGTCCGGCTCGGGGCGCACCGAGCGGGCGCCGCGGCGGCGCACGCCCGTGACCTCCACCCCGCCGGCCAGGTCGACTTCCGCGAGCGTGCGGCCGATGGAGGCGGCCCGCTCGGGCAGCACGACGGTGCGCAACCGGGACTGGAGGTTCTCGGCAGCGTCCGCGGCATCGGTGGCGCCGTGGAAGAAGCCGCGGAAGAGGTGATAGCGCTCCTCGCGCACGGCGCGGATGCGCTTCAGCACGCGATTGAGAGGCACCCCCGACAGCAGGAGCGAGGACGACGCGAGCATGAGGCTGCCTTCGAGCACCTCGGGCACGACCTCGGTCGCGCCCGCGGCCACGAGCCTGTCGATCTCGGTGTCGTCGACCGTGCGCACGATGACCGGGAGCCCGGGCCGCTCGTGCTGCACGTGGTGCAGGATCTTGAGGGCCGTCGGCGTGTCGGCAAACGTGATGGCGAGCGCGCGCGCCTTGTGCAGGCCCGCGCTCACGAGCGCTTCCTTCCGGCTTGCGTCGCCGTAAGCCACGTTGGTGCCGTCCGCCGAGGCCTCGCGCACCCGCTGCGGGTCCGCGTCGACGGCCACGTAGGGGATGTCCTCCGCCTCGAGAAGCCGCGCGAGATTCTGCCCGCTGCGTCCGTAGCCGCAGACGATGATGTGGTTCTGCCGTGCCATGCTGCGGGCGGCGATCTGCGTCACCTGCGCGGCGCGCGCGAGCCAGTCGTTGGCGGTGAGCTTGCGCACGAGCGGCTCCGCGAACTGTATGACGAGCGGCGCCGCGCACATCGAGATGATCATCGCCGCGAGCACCGGTTGCAGGATCGCGGGCGGCACGACGTCGTTGCGCACGGCAAGCGCGAGCATCACGAGCGCGAGCTCGCCCACTTGCGCAAGATAGATCCCGGTTCGCAGCGCCGTCGCGGGCTGCGCACCAAAGAGACGCGCCAGGATGACGGTGAGCAGGAGCTTGCAGAACATCGGCACGATCACGAGCAGCAGCACCCATCCGAAGTGGCGGGCCACCTCGCCGATGTCGAGCGCAGTGCCCACGACGATGAAGAAGAGTCCGAGCAGCACGTCGCGGAACGGCTTGATGTCCTCCTCGACCTGGTAGCGGTACTCGGTCTCGGCGATGAGCATGCCCGCGAGGAACGCGCCGAGCGCGATGGACAGGCCCAGCGACTCCGTGATCGCCCCGAGCCCGAGAGTCACCAGCAGCACGTTCAGCACGAAGAGCTCGGAGGAGCGCTGCCGCGCCACGAGATGGAACCACGCGCGCATCGGCCGCTGGCCGAAGTAGAGGATCACCGCGAGCGCGACCGCGGCCTTGATCGCTGCGAGCGAGAGCGACGTCGCCATCTCGCGGCCCGATTTCGTGAGCGATGGTATGACGATGAGGAACGCCACCACGGCCAGGTCCTGGAACAGCAGGACCGCCATCACGTCGCGGCCGTGCGGCGTGCCTAGCTCCATGCGCTCGGCCAGCATCTTGGACACGATCGCGGTCGAGCTCATCGCGAGCGCACCGCCCAGCACGAGGCCGGTCTGCCACCCGTAGCCCATGAAGTGCAGCACCACCATCGACGCGACGGTCGTGATCGCGACCTGCGCAAGACCGAGGCCGAATACCGCACGCTGCATCGCACGAAGCTGCGGCAGGCTGAACTCGAGGCCGACCGAGAACATGAGGAACACGACGCCGAACTCACCCGCGGCGCGCGTGGTGTCGTCGAGCGGAACGAGGGCAAGCGCATGCTCGCCCAGCACGATGCCTACGCCCAGGTACCCGAGGACCGGCGGGAGGCGGACGAGCCGGCAGACGACCACCACGACGACCGCGGCGGCCAGCAAAGTGAGGACGAGCGTCATCGCGTGCGGCATCGCACGGCATCATATGTCACCGGCGATGGCGCGCACGCGCCCGTCATCGACAACCGCGTCTCCCGCCGCCCCGCCGGCGCGCGTTCCGCGGCGGGTATACTTGGCCGATGAACCACAGGGCTTCCGACGAGGTCGCGCGCACCGCGGCACGGCAGCGCGTCGACGCGCCGACCGCGCTCGCGCGC
>CAZIZD010000438.1:0-3653 GCA_964543615.1 uncultured Alcaligenaceae bacterium
CCACCCCGGCGCCCCAGCCCGCACCGCCTCCGAAGCCGGTCCCCGCGGTCCCGCAGCCCGACCCGCGCGCGGCGGAAATCGCGCTCAAAGCCAAGCAGGAGCAGGAGCGCAAGCAGAAGGAAGAGACCGAGCGTCGCCAGCGCGAAGTTGAGGAGAGACGCAAGCTCGAGGAGCGCAAGCAGGCCGAGGCGAAGGAGCGGCAGCAGAAGGAGATGGCCGCGATGCGCGCGCAGGCCGAGCGCGAGACCCAGTTGCGCGCCCAGGCTGAACGCGAGCAGCAACTGCGTGCGCAAGCGGCGAAAGAGCTCGCGCAACGCGAAGCGCAGCAAGCCGCGGAGTCCGCGGCGCGGTCCAAGGCCGAGGCCGACTGGATCCGCCGCATCCAGGCGAAGGTGAAAGGCAACGTGATCGTACCCTCCGACCTCGCCGGCAACCCGGAAGCGATCTTCGAGGTCGTGCAGCTGCCCACCGGCGAGATCATCGAAGCGACGTTGCGCAAGTCGAGCGGCAATCGCGCCTACGACGACGCGGTGCAGCGGGCCATCCTGAAGTCGTCGCCCTTGCCGCGGCCGGAGCGCTCGGAACTCTTCCAGCGCACGCTGACGCTCAAATTCAGGCCGCAGGACTAGTTGACCGGGGGAAGCGAGCTTAGCTTCGAGCCTTCTTGTCGACGATTTGGATCGCCGCCCACGACCAGTCGGCGCGCTGCTCCACGAGGTGGCGCAGCGCCACGGTGTAGACCGAGCGGCCCGTCGTGAGGATCACGCTGCGTCCCTCGGAATACTCCTGGGTGGGCACGATGAGCGTCTTCACCGCGAGCGGCTTGTCGGGGCGCGACGGCGGCGGAAGGTAAAGGCCGTGGAAGCGGGCGCCCATGGTGGACACGTCGATGCCGTCCACGACGAAACCCATGTCGTCCTTTGCCTGGCGCACGGCGTGCAGCGTGACCGGCACGACGCGGTCGGCGATGATCGACATGCCGGCTTCGACCTCGTCGTTGCTCACCTTGTTGAGGCGGCGCACGACGCCCAGCACCCAATCCGAGAGATCGGACTGCTTGACCGCAACCAGCGCGCCGAGCGCCAGCGCCTGGCCGATGCCGCCCGACGCGGCGATGCGAAGGCCCGCGACGCTGCGGTCCTTCACCTGCCACATCGGGTCGGAGAAGGAGGAGAGGCTCGCCGCAAGGGAATCGTGCTCGTCGGGCACGCGGCGGCGCGAGCGCGAGCCGTCGTTGACCGCGAATACCTCGATCTGCTCGGACCCGTGCGCAGGCTCGTTGGCAGCCTCGGCGTCGGGATCGCGGTGCGCGAGCTCGTGCGAGATGCGCGACAGTCCGATGCGCACCTTGGCCGCGACCGCGCACGCGACGCGCGGGTCGCGACGCAGCTCCGAGTTGAGGTTGGGCGCGATCGACGGGCCCACCTTCTCGAGGATTGCGATGCGAAGCTGGTTGATGGGCGCTGCGGGGCCCTGGTCGGTGGCTTCGGCCTGCCGCAACGCGGCCATCGCGCGCTCGAGCGATTCGGCAAGCGGCGTGGTGTCGAGATAGCGCAGCATCGAGCCCGAGTCGTTGCCCGTGCGCCGCACGAGGCCGGTCTTGCCGGCGATGTCGACGAAGAAGCCCTCGGGCGAACGAGGCACGGCGTCGAGCGCGAGCCTGCGGCTCCACGCGCGAAGCTGCGACATCGCCCAATCGAGCTGCGGCGGCGACATGTTGCCGGTATTCAGCTGGTGGATCAGCAGGACGTTGAGGTACTCCTGCTCGACCGTCCACTGCGTGGCGTTGGGGCCCCCGGCTTGCAGCACCGCCGGCACGCGATCCATGCCGAGCTCGCACGCGCGCAGGTAGGTCTTGTGGAGATCCATCCACTTGGCGGGAATCCAGCGCTCGAAGCGGAAGACGCGGAGCTTGGCGTCCGTGCCGTAGTAGTGGATGAGACGGCCGAAGAGCAGCGGCGGCAGCGTCTTCCAGCGGGGATTCTGCGTCTGCCGCAGAGACTCCTCGAGCCCCGTCTGATAGGCGTACATGAAGCCCTGCGACAGGTCGTAGATGGCCTGCCAGATGCGCTCGGCGAGCTTGGGGTTGCCGTCGTAATTCTCGACGTACTGCTTGATGAGCTGGCGCCGGTCCGCGCCGAGCGCGGCGTCGAGGAACTCCACGGCCTGCATGCGCGCCACGTCGACCGGCTTGCGCGACTGGCGCATGGCGTCGAACGCGCGCATCACGTGCTGCTGGCGGCCGATGACATCGAGCGCAGGAAGCTGGCGCAGCCAGCCTCCCACGGACTTCGCGGAAACCAGCGGATCCGCGACGTCCTTGGTACCCGATGTCAGAAACCCGAACATGGCTCCTCGCAGTTTACTTTCGGGCGACGCATCCCCCGGCTGGCGCGCCATCGCGGCGGGCGGGCATGGGGAACGTCGAAGGAACCGCCATTTATAGACCAAATCCCCGGTAGGCGCAAAAGGCGCATTCCGTCAGCTACAATCCGGCGGAAACCCGAAGCGGGCCCGTCCGTGACGGTGCCAATTCTCGTGTCACAGCACCTCCTCCGCACACCATGACGAACCTCCAAATTTCGCTCAAGACCGCGTGCTTCGCGCAATTGCGGCGCGGCGTCCGCGTTTTGCAAGTCGCAGCACTTGCCGGCGTCTTGTCCACCACAGTGGGCGAGGCGGTCGCGCAATCGGCCGCAAACCCTTCTCCACAAACCTCAAGCAAGACAGATGCCATGGTGACCGAGCTCAAGAAAATCGATGTAAAACAAGGCACTGGGACGGAAGCCGTCAAGGACAAGCCCGTGATCGTGCATTACACGGGATGGCTATACGACCCTTCCAAGCCCGACCAGAAGGGCGCGAAGTTCGATAGCTCGCGCGACCGTCAGGTTCCCTTCGGATTCATCATCGGCGCCGGGCGCGTGATCAAGGGCTGGGACGAGGGCGTCCAGGGCATGAAGGTCGGCGGCCAGCGCACGCTGATCATTCCGCCCTCCATGGCCTACGGCGAGCGCGGCGCCGGCGGCGTCATTCCTCCCAACGCAACCCTCATTTTCGACGTCGAGCTCATCGACGTGAAATAGGCCGGATGGCCATGCTGCCTCGCGACAGCGGCGTCGCGCAGAAGCGCCGGCTGGACTACCGTCCTCCGGCGTTCCTCATCGACACGCTCGACCTCACGCTCGACCTCGCGCCCGAGGCGACGGCGGTGGTGGCCAGGCTCACGTTCCGCCGCAATCCACACGCCCATCCGGCGGACCGCGACGCGCCGCTCGCGCTCGACGGCGAGCAGCAGGACGACGTCGAGGTCGAGCTCGACGGTGTCCCGCTGCGCAGCTCGCGCGCCTTGCTCGATGCGCAGTCGCTCACGATCCTCGAAGCTCCGGCGCAAGGGACGCTCGTGGTGCGCTCACGCATCGCGCCCGCGCGCAACGTCGCGCTGGAGGGCCTTTACATCTCGTCGGGCGTGTTCTGCACCCAGTGCGAGCCCGAAGGTTTCCGCCGCATCACCTATTTTCCCGACCGCCCCGACGTGCTGGCGCGCTACACGGTCACGCTGCGCGCCGACCGCACGAAATATCCCGTGCTGCTGGGCAACGGCAACCTCGTGGCGCAGGGCGCGCTGCCCGACGGCCGCCATTTCGCGACCT
>CAZIZD010000439.1:0-3647 GCA_964543615.1 uncultured Alcaligenaceae bacterium
ATTTCGCCGGATCGGCATCGGGCATCGATTTTCGGTTCTCGGGCGTGTCGATGATGGTGGGCAGCACGCAGTTGACGTTGACGTTCTTCTCGCGCAGCTCGGCGCTCATCGACTCCGTGAGGCGGATCACCGCGCTCTTCGACGCGATGTAGGCGCCCATGTGCGCCGCGCCTCTCTGCGCAGCGAAGGCGCCGACGTTGACGATCTTGCCGCCGCCGCCTTGCAGCATGCGCGGCACGAACGCGCGCGCCGCGTGGAGGAGCGTGCGCGCGTTGAGGTCGAACAGGAAGTTCCAGTCGGCGTCGGGCGTCTCGTGCACCGGCGGTCCCATGCGGAATCCGCCCGCGATGTTGCAGAGCACGTCGATGCGGCCGAAGCGATCCATCGCGGCTTGTGCGGCGGCGCTGACGGCGGTGGCATCGAGGAGGTCGGCCGAGACGTGGAGGCGTCGCGCGTCTTCGGCACCGAAGGCGGCGTCGAGCGCTTCGCGCCGGCGATCGATCAGCACGAGGCACGCGCCGCGCGAGGTGAAGGTGGCGGCGAGCGCGCGTCCCAGGTTGCCGCTTGCGCCCGTGATGACGACGACGGCTTCGCTCATGCGTTTCTCCGGAGTTGTGTCATGCAAGCGCCGGCACGATGGTGCCGGCGCAGTCGCCGAAGCCGATACGGCGGAACCCTTCGCGCGCGCAGTGCCCGCGCAGGATCACGCTGTCGCCGTCTTCGAGAAAGCTCCGCGTCTCGCCGTTGGCGAGACGCACCGGCTCCTTACCGCCGAGCGAGAGCTCTAGCATCGATCCGCCTTGTCCTGGCGCGGAGCCTGATTGCGTGCCCGACCCGAAGAGGTCGCCGGGGGCGAGGTTGCAGCCGTTTACCGTGTGGTGCGCCACCATCTGTGCGACGGTCCAGTAGCTGTCCTTGAAGTTCGAATGCATCAGGCGCTGCGGGGGCAGTCCCGCGTCCCGCATGGACGGGGTGGAAATCCACACTTCGAGCGCCATGTCGAAGGCGCCGTGCGCGCGATTGCCATCGTCATCGAGATAGGGCAGCGGCTCGGGATCGCCCGCCGGCCGGGTGAAAGGTGCACGGAAGGGGGCCAGGGCCTCCATGGTCACGACCCAAGGCGAGACGGTGGAGGCGAAGTTCTTCGAAAGGAAGGGCCCGAGGGGCTGGTACTCCCAGGCCTGGATGTCGCGCGCCGTCCAGTCGTTGAAGAGCGCGAGGCCGAACACGTGGGACTCGGCCTCCGCCATCGCGATTGGCTCGCCTTGCGCGTTGCCGCCGGCGATGAAGATGCCGACCTCGAGCTCGTAGTCGAGGCGCTTGCTTGCACCGACCTTGGGTGTCTCGTCGTTGGGTCCTTTGGACTGTCCGCGCGGGCGGCGGATGGGCGTGCCGCTTGCCACGATCGAGGACGCGCGCCCGTGATAGCCGATGGGCACCCACTTGTAGTTGGGCAGGAGCGGATTGTCCGGACGGAACTGCTTGCCGACGCTCGTCGCGTGGTGAATGCTCGTGTAAAAGTCGGTGTAGTCGCCGATACGGCAGGGCACTCCCATGGTCACCTCGCGCTGCGCGACGAGGGCCTTGCGAAGCGATTCCTCGCCGCCGCGACGGAGCTTGCGCGAAAGCGCCGTGCGCAGCGCCCGCCGCGCCGGCAGGTCCATCGCCATCAGCGCGTTCATGTCCTGGCAGTGTGCGAGTCCCGTGGCGGCGAGGTCGAGGACCTGGTCGCCGATGGCCACACCGGTGCGCCAGCCGGTCTCGCCGGCGTGACGGAAACGCCCGAATGGCAGGTTCTGGACCGGAAAGTCGGTGGCGGGCTCGTTCGCCGACTCGACCCAGCTCGTGAGGGAGGGGTCGTGCGTTTCGTCGATCGTCGCTGTCGTGCTCATGCCTGCAGCACCCCGCGACGCAGCTGGTCGCGCTCCATCGACTCGAACAGCGCCTTGAAGTTGCCTTCGCCGAAGCCCTCGTCGCCCTTGCGCTCGATGAACTCGAAGAACACGGGACCGAGGAGCGTGCCCGAGAAGATCTGCAGCAGGAGCCGCTGCTGTCCGTTCTCCGTGGTGCCGTCGAGCAGGATGCCGCGCGAGCGCAGCGACTCCACGTCCTCGCCGTGCCCCGGCAGGCGCTCCGCGAGCATTTCGTAATAGGTCGCGGGCGGCGGCGTCATGAGGGGCACGCCGGCAGCGCGCAGGCTGTCGATGGTCTTGCGCAGGTCGCCGGTGAGGAGCGCGATGTGCTGGATGCCCTCGCCGTTGTATTGCATCAGGAATTCCTCGATCTGCCCGGTCGTCTTGCTCGCCTCCTCGTTGAGCGGGATGCGGATCTTGCCGTCGGGCGCGGTCATGGCCTTGGACGTGAGGCCCGTGTACTCGCCCTTGATGTCGAAATAGCGGATCTCGCGGAAGTTGAAGATCTTCTCGTAGAAGCCGGCCCAGTACGCCATGCGGCCGCGGTAGACGTTGTGCGTGAGGTGATCGATGAGGCGCAATCCATGGCCCTTCGGATGGCGGTCGACGCCTTCCACCCACTTGAAGTCGATGTCGTAGATCGACACGCCTTCCTCGTAGCGGTCGATGAGGTAGAGCGGGGCGCCGCCGATGCCCTTGATCGCGGGCAGCTTGAGCTCCATCGGGCCGGCCGGCAGGTCCACGGGCTGGGCGCCGAGCTCGAGCGCACGGAAGTAGGCCTTGTGGGCGTCCCGCACCCGAAAGCCCATCCCGCACGCGGACGGCCCGTGCTCGGCCGCAAAGTACGAGGCCACGCTGGCCGGCTCGTTGTTGACGATGAAGTTGATGTTGCCCTGGCGGAAGAGGGCGACATCCTTCGAGCGGTGCACGGCGACCTTGGCGAAGCCCAGCGCCTCGAACACCGGCTCGAGAACGCCCGGCGTGGGCGAAGCAAACTCCACGAACTCGAAGCCCTCGAGTCCCATGGGGTTGTCGAAGAGGTCTGCCATGTCTTGAGTCTTCCCGGGGGTGCCCTAAAATCATCGATTCTAACCACGCTTTGCGGACCCTCGCATGAACGACACCACCACCGAGAACGCGGCCCCCGCCCAGACACGCGGGTTCCAGGCCGAAGTGAAGCAGCTGCTGCAGCTCATGATCCATTCGCTGTACAGCCATCCCGAAATATTTCTGCGCGAGCTCGTGAGCAACGCGGCCGACGCCGTCGACAAGCTCAAGTTCGAGGCGCTGGCGCACCCCGACTTCTACGAGCGCGAGCCGGACGTCCGCATCACGGTCACGTACGACCGCGACGCGAAGACCATCACCGTCGCCGACAACGGCATCGGCATGTCCTTCGACGAGGTGGTCGCCAACATCGGCACCATCGCCAAGTCGGGCACCCGCGAGTTCTTCGCCTCCCTCTCGGGCGACCAGGCCAAGGATGCGCGCCTCATCGGCCAGTTCGGGGTGGGCTTCTACTCCTCGTTCATCGTCGCCGACCGCGTCACCCTGGTCACGCGGCGCGCCGGCCTGCCGGCGTCGCAAGGCGTGCGCTGGGAGTCCGAGGGGCAAGGCGAGTACACCATCGAGACCGTGGAGCGCGCGGAGCGCGGCACCGCGGTGACCCTGCACCTGCGCCCCGACCACGAGGACCTGCTCGACCGCTATCGCCTGGCGGCGATCATCCGCAAG
>CAZIZD010000440.1:0-3641 GCA_964543615.1 uncultured Alcaligenaceae bacterium
CACCACCTTCAACAGCACGCTCGTGGCCGTGGGAGGGGTGCAGGCGCTGCGCGCCCTGCAGTCCGGCGCCCTGGATGCCGTGATGTTCGTGGGCGGGGTGGACGTGCCCGCCATAACGCAGGCCCTGCGCGACCCCAGCCTCAAGCTCATGAGCTTCGGCCGCGCCGAAGCCTACCAGCGGCGGTTCGATCACATCACCCGCCTGGTGCTGCCGGCGGGTGCCATCGACTTCGGGCTGGACATCCCCAAGAACGACGTGATCCTCATTTCCACCGAGGCCATGCTCGTCTCGCGCAACGACCTGCCGCTTCCGATCATCCATCTGCTGCTCGAGGCCGCGCGGGAGTTCCACGCGGACCCGGGTTACTTCGAGAAGGCGCGGGAGTTCCCCAACACCGAGCCGGTCGACATCCCCGTGTCGGTGGACGCGGACCGGCACCATCGCTTCGGACCGAGCATCCTCCATCGCAACCTGCCGTTCTTCTTCGCGGCGTTCGTCGAGCGGCTCATCGTGCTGCTGGTGCCGTTGCTGGTGGTGATCGTGCCGCTCGCGAATCTCATTCCGCAGATCCTGCGCTGGCGCATGCGCTCGCGCATCTACCGCTGGTACGGCGAGCTCACGCTCCTCGAGCGCGACGTGGCGTCGCGCACGGGCGAGCTGCCGGTGGCCGAGTGGCTCGAGAAGATCGACCGCATCGAGGCGGCGGCGGCCAGGATCAAGACGCCCGCGAGCTACGCGAGCGAGGCGTACACGCTGCGCGAGCACATCGCGCTCGTGCGCCGTAACATCCTCAACCGGTCGGAAGGCAGGGCGGTCGTAGAATTGGCGGCATGACCGTCCGTACACGATTCGCACCGTCGCCCACGGGGTTCCTCCACCTGGGTGGCGCGCGCACTGCGCTCTTTTGCTGGGCCTTCGCCCGTCACCACCGGGGCACCTTCATCCTCCGCATCGAGGACACCGACGTCGAGCGTTCCACCCCCGCGGCCGTGCAGGCGATCCTCGACGCGATGGCATGGCTCGGCCTCGACTACGACGAGGGCCCGTTCTACCAGATGCAGCGCATGGATCGCTATCGGGCGGTCCTCGACGACATGCTCGCACGCGGGCTCGCCTACCGCGACTACATGACGTCCGCGGAGCTCGATGCCTTGCGCGCGGAGCAGATGGCCCGGGGCGAGAAGCCCCGCTACGATGGACGCTGGCGACCGGAGAATTCGAAGGGCATGGTGCCGCCCGAAGGCGTGCGGCCAGTGATCCGCTTTCGCAATCCCGACACAGGCACCGTGGCATGGGACGACGGCGTCAAGGGCCGGATCGAGTTCGACAACGGCGAGCTCGACGATCTCGTCATCGCGCGCAGCGACGGCACGCCCACGTACAACTTCTGCGCCGTGGTGGACGATCGCGACATGGCGATCACGCACGTCGTCCGCGGCGACGACCACGTCAACAACACGCCGCGCCAGATCAACATGTTTCTCGCCCTCGGCGCGACGCCGCCCCGGTACGCGCACGTGCCGACGGTGCTGGGCGAAGACGGCGCCAAGCTCTCGAAGCGCCACGGCGCGGTGAGCGTCATGGACTACGAGGCGGCCGGCTATCTCCCGGACGCCATGGTGAACTTCCTCGCGCGCATCGGCTGGGCCCATGGCGACGACGAGCTATTCACGCGCGCGCAGCTCGTCGAGTGGTTCACGCTGGAGGGGATCTCGCCCGCGCCCTCGCGCTTCAACCTGGGCAAGCTCAACTGGATCAACCAGGAGCACATGAAGCGCATGTCCGAGGCCGATCTCGGGCGTCACCTTGCGCCGTACCTCATGCGCGCCGGGCTCGACCCGGCGGCGGGTCCAGATCCGGGCAAGGTCGCCGTGCTGCTGCGTGATCGCGCCGAAACGCTGGTCGCGATGGCGGACCAGGCGGCGTATTTCTACGCTACACCCACGGTCGATCCCGCCAGGGGCGCGGAGCAGGTCACGCCGCCGGTTCGCGCGGCGCTCGTCGATCTGCATGCGCAGTTCGCGGCCATCGAGTGGACGCGCGAGGCGCTCGGCGCTGCGATGAAGGCGGCCGCGGCGAAGCACGGTCTCAAGCCGCCGCAGGTCATGATGACGATGCGTCTCGTGGTCTGCGGGACCACGACTACGCCCGCGATCGACGCGGTGCTGTACCTGCTTGGGCAACGGGAGGTTGCTGCGCGCATGGCGGCCTCACTCAGCGTGGCCTAGCCCGCGAAGCGGGTCTGATCGAGAGGACGTGACATGGGACTTCTATCTGCTGTCTTGAGCGACTGGATGAAGTCGCGCGCGGCCGAGGCCCCTTCGCCGACGGTCGACGCCGCTCGCCTGTACGTCGAACTCCTCAAGAAGTGCGTCAGCAATGCGATCTACGACGACGACCTCGACCTCATGCGGACCGAGGCAACCCTGGACGCCGCGACGGGAGAGGTCATCGCCAGGACCGCCCAGCCTGCGGATGCGACGCGCAAATTTTACGGCTACGTATGGCCATCGAGGGCCCACACGATGATCGGCGTGCCGCGCCTCGACAACCTGCAGTATTGCGTGGAAACCGTGCTCGCCGACGATATTCCTGGCGACCTGATTGAGACGGGCGTCTGGCGCGGCGGGGCGAGCATCTTCATGCGTGGCATCCTCAAGGCGTACGGCGTCACGGACCGGAACGTATGGGTGTGCGACTCATTCGAGGGACTGCCGCCGTCCGATCGCGAGAAGTACCCCAAGGAGACCGAAATCGACTTCGCCCGTGTCAGGGAGCTCGCCGTTTCCCTGGAGACAGTCCAGGGCAACTTCGCACGCTACGGCTTGCTCGACGATCAGGTTCGCTTCCTCAAGGGTTGGTTTCGCGACACCCTTCCCTCCGCCCCGGTCGAGTCGCTTGCGGTGATGCGTCTCGACGGGGACCTCTACGAGTCCACGATGGATGCGCTCGTCGCGCTATGGCCGAAGCTGTCCCCCGGGGGCTTCGTGATCATCGACGACTTCAACACGCTGCAATGCTGCAACGACGCCGTGGACGACTTTCGCCGGGACAACGGTATTTCCGCTCCGATCGAGGTCATTCCAGGAAACGGGGCTTTCTGGCGCAAGTAGCCGCGAGCTTCGGCCTTGGCCAACGGGTGGACATCGGCTAAAATAAGAATTTCCGGGACGAAAGAAACATGCCCAAGTTCGTCTTCGTGACCGGCGGTGTCGTTTCCTCACTCGGGAAGGGCATCGCCGCCGCGTCCCTGGCCGCGATCCTCGCTTCCCGCGGCGTCCGCGTCACCAATCTCAAGCTCGACCCCTACATCAACGTCGATCCCGGCACGATGTCGCCGTTCCAGCACGGCGAAGTCTTCGTGACGGACGATGGCGCCGAGACCGACCTCGACCTCGGACACTACGAGCGCTACACCGACGTGCGGATGGGCAAGCGCAACAACTTCACCACTGGCCAGATCTACGAGTCGGTCATCCGCAAGGAGCGCCGCGGCGACTACCTGGGCGGGACGGTGCAGGTGATCCCGCACATCACCGACGAGATCAAGAGCTGGATCAAGCTCGGCGCCGGCGACGACGAGGTCGCGCTGGTCGAGGTTGGGGGCACGGTCGGCGACATAGAGTCGCTGCCCTTTCTC
>CAZIZD010000441.1:0-3639 GCA_964543615.1 uncultured Alcaligenaceae bacterium
CTTCATCGAGAAATTCATCGAGGAGCCGCGCCACATCGAGATCCAGGTGCTGGGCGACGCGCACGGCAGCCTCGTGTACCTGTGGGAGCGCGAATGCTCCATCCAGCGCCGGCACCAGAAGGTGATCGAGGAGGCACCGTCGCCTTTCCTCGACGACACCACGCGCCGCGCGATGGGTGAGCAAGCGGTGGCACTCGCGCGCGCGGTGAACTACCAGTCCGCAGGCACCGTCGAGTTCGTGGTGGGCCGCGACAGGAGCTTCTACTTCCTCGAGATGAACACGCGGCTGCAGGTCGAGCATCCGGTCACCGAGATGATCACGGGACTCGACCTCGTGGAGTGGATGATCCGGGTGGCGGCCGGCGAGAAGCTCGGCTTCAAGCAGGCCGACATCAAGCGCAGTGGCTGGGCGATGGAATGCCGCATCAACGCCGAGGATCCCATCCGCGGATTCCTGCCGTCGATCGGCCGCCTCGTGCGCTACCGCCCCCCCGACGAGGTCCCGAGCCAGGTGCGCGTCGACACCGGCGTGTACGAGGGCGGCGAGATCCCGATGTACTACGACTCGATGATCGCCAAGCTCGTCGTGCACGCGCCCAACCGTCACGCGGCGGCGATGCGCATGAGCGAGGCGCTCAACGCGTTCGTGATCCGCGGGATCGCGAGCAATCTCGTCTTCCAGTCGGCGCTCGTGCGGCATCCGCGGTTTCTCGAAGGACGCCTCACGACCGCATTCATCGCCGAGGAGTTCCCGAACGGATTCCGTGCTGAGGACGTTCCGCCCGAGAACCCCGCGTTCCTCGCCGCGCTTGCGGCGGCCGTGCATCGCAACTACCGCGAGCGCGCCTCGGGCATCGTGGGGCAGGTGAAGGGACACGAGCTGCGCATCGACGGCGGCTATGTCGTCGTCGCGGGCGACGTCGACTACGCAGCGCAGGTCGAGCGCGCGATCGGCGGCTACGACGTGCGGGTCGGCGGCCAGACGTTCGCCATCCGGTATCAGTGGCGCTTCGGCGACATCCTCCTGCGCGGCACGTGCAACGCCGAGCCCTTCGCCGTGCAGATCGAGCGCCGGGGGCTGCAGTACCGGCTCGTCCATCGCGGCTCGCAGATGGACGTGCAGGTGCTCCCGCGCCGCGCCGCCGAACTGCTTCGCCTCATGCCGCGGAAGGCGCCGCCCGATCGCTCGCGCTTCCTGCTCTCGCCGATGCCCGGCCTGCTGGCCGAGCTGGCGGTCAAGCCGGGCCAGGAGGTCAAGGCCGGCGAACGGCTGGTCGTGATCGAGGCCATGAAGATGCAGAACGTGATCCTCGCCGAGCGCGATGCGACCGTGGACGAGATCCTCGTCAGGGAAGGCGACAGCCTCGCCGTGGACCAGCCCGTGATGGCCTTCAAGTGAGCCGACGATGACAACGAGACCCTTTCGCATCCTGGGTGTGCAGCAGATCGCCGTGGGCGCGCCGGACAAGTCCCGGCTGCGAAGGCTGTGGGTGGACTGCCTCGGCCTCGCCGTCGAAGGCAACTACAGGAGCGAGCGCGAGAACGTCGACGAGGACATCGCCGTCGCGGGGCAGGGAGCGATGCGTTGCGAGGTCGATCTCATGCAGCCCATCGACCCCGCGAGGAAGCCGGCGGTGCACGATCCGCCGCTCAACCACGTGGGGCTATGGGTGGACGACCTCCCCGCGGCCGTGGCCTGGCTCGAGGCGCAGGGCGTGCGTTTCGCTCCCGGAGGCATCCGCAAGGGTGCGGCCGGCCACGACATCACCTTCATCCATCCCAAAGGCAACGAGGCGTCGCCGATCGGCGGCGAGGGCGTCCTGATCGAGCTCGTGCAGGCTCCCGCGGACGTCATCGCAGCGGCGGCGCGCTAGCCGGAAAGCGAGGGGCGTCCGACAGGGGTTTCGGCGGACGTCCTACAATAGCGTCATTGCCGCACGGGCCCTGCGTCGTCTATAGTCTCTGCAGGGCGTCGTTGCGAGTCCTACAACAACCCGGTTTCTTCCTTCGCCAGCCCATGCGGTTAATCCTCAAGGCGCTTACGCACATCCCGCTGCCGATCCTGTACGTGTTCGGCTACGTGGCGTACTTCATCGCCTTCCACCTCATGCGCTGGCGGCGCGACCGCGCCGAGCGGGACATCGCGAATGCCTTCCCCGAGAAGTCGCCGGAATGGCGCGCCGACCTCCTGCGGCAGTGCTATCGCAACCTCGCCGACACCATCGTCGAGGCATTCTGGGGATTCGGCGCGAGCGCCGAGCAGTTGAAGTCGCGGGTCAAGTTCGCCGATTCCGATCTCATCCAGCGCGCGATCGACAAGCGCCAGACGATCGTCCTCCTGGCCGCGCACCACGGCAACTGGGAGTGGCTGCTCCTTGCCGCGGGCGCGCACTTCCCGATCCCCATCGACGTCGTATACCAGCCGCAGCGCCTTGCCTCGCTCGACGACTTCCTGCGCGATGCCCGCTGCCGGTTCGGCGGCAAGCTCATACCGCGCAAGCAGTTCGTCTACGAGCTCCTGAGCCATGCCGGGGAGCCGCGCGCATATGCGCTCATCGCGGACCAGACGCCGCGCAAGGAAGACCCCAAGCATTGGACGCGCTTCCTGCGCCAGGACACGGCCTTCTTCGTGGGCGCCGGCAAAATCGCGCGGTTTCTCGAGTCGCCCGTATATTTCGTCTCGATGAAGCGAGAGCGCCGCGGCCACTACGTCGTCGAGCTCGACGTGATCGCCGAGCCGCCCTACGAGGACATCGACGACGCCGCGATCGTCGAGCGCTACGCGCGCTGCCTCGAGCGGGCGATCCTCGACAGCCCGGCCGATTGGCTGTGGCTCCAGAAGAAGTGGAAGTACGCGAAGCCAGCGAGCGACGAGAAGGCGTATCCCGAAGGCGTCCCTGCGCGCGTTCGCCTCTAGGCGCGCGCGATGACGGCCTCGGAGAGATACGGCGCTTCAGGGGGAGGGCGGTTCATGCCACAGCGCAACGGTGGCGAAGTAGCCACCGGGCACGTCGACGGGGAGGAGGCGCCAGCGGCCCGGGTCGTAGGGGGGAGGCCCGTCCGTCAGCGCCAGCACCGGTGCGAGCGCAACATCGAGCCTGCGAAACGGCGCCGAGAGGGCATCGCCGGTGGCCTTGCTCATCGCCTCCTTGCAAGTCCACAAGCGCAGCAGCGCGTGGCGGCGGGAATCGGCCTCAAGCCCGGCGAGCAGCGCCTGCTCGCCGGACGTCATGAACTTCCTGGCAACGCCTTCGACGTTGAGCTCGCGGTCGGAGTGCTCGATGTCGATGCCCACGCGCACCGACCGCGCGAGGCAGAACACCGCGGTCCCGCGCGTATGCGAGACGTTGAAGTCGATCGCCCCGCCCGGCACCATGGGACGTCCGCGGCGGCCGCGTGCGATCGGCACTCGGGCGGGCGCAAGCCCGAGCGCTTCGCCGAGGATGGCCCGGAGCGTGGCGCGTCCCACGACGTAGCGATCGCGCAGATGAGGACGCCCGAAGCGCGCGGCGCGCGCGAGCTCTTCCGCGGAAAGCGAGCGCTCGAGTGCCGCGACGTCCTGCGCGCTTCGCTCGAGCTTGCACGCCCATGCATGGACGCCGTCGGCCGGCGCGCCGACCTCGACGGGCTGCGCGCCCT
>CAZIZD010000442.1:0-3636 GCA_964543615.1 uncultured Alcaligenaceae bacterium
TACGGCGGCGGCGACCGCGGCGACCGAGGTCGCCCCCACGCCGGAGACCGCATCGCCGACCGCCTCGGCGACGAGACAGGGACCGCGAGCCGTGCTCTACCTGCCGCTGCTGCAGGGGCGCGGCGAGCCCGATCCCGCGATCGCGTTCCGCATCACCAAGGACGCCTGCGTCATCCAGTTCGCCATGGCGCCCAACTACGGCGTGCTCGGCGTCGCCGGCAACGACTACGGCGGCGACTTCCATCGCGCGTGGAAGAACGCCTTCGACTTCGGCGCCGCCAAGTGCACGCCCACCTACGCGGCCGATCCCGGCGGCCTCCCCGCCAACGTGCCGACGCTGTCCGAGTGGGGTCTCCTCCTCACCGTGCTGCTCCTCGCATTCGTGGGCGCGCGCGCCCTCCCCCTTCGCGCCCGCAACAGGCGCTAGCCATGCAGTTCGAGGTACTCGCGACGTCGGGCGACGCCCGGCGCGGCCGCCTCACGCTCGCCCACGGCGTCGTGGAGACGCCCGTCTTCATGCCGGTCGGGACGTACGGCACCGTGAAGGCGATGTCACCCGCGGAGCTCGAGGAGATCGGCGCGCAGGTAGTCCTCGGCAACACCTTCCATCTCTGGCTGCGTCCGGGCACCGAGGTCATCGCCGCGCATGGCGGCCTGCACCGGTTCATGGGCTGGTCGCGGCCCATCCTCACCGACTCCGGCGGCTTCCAGGTCTGGAGCCTCGGCCCACTGCGCCGCGTGCAGGAGGAAGGTGTCGCGTTCGCCTCGCCGGTCAACGGCGACAAGCTCTTCCTCACGCCCGAGATCTCGATGCAGATCCAGCGCGCGCTCGATTCCGACATCGTGATGGTGTTCGACGAGTGCACGCCCTATCCCGCGACGCACGAGGACGCGGCCGCATCGATGGAGCTCTCGCTGCGCTGGGCCGCACGCTCGCGCGCCGAGTTCGATCGCATCGGCAACCCCAACGCGCTGTTCGGCATCGTGCAGGGCGGGATGCACGAGGACCTGCGCGACGCCTCGCTCGCCGGCCTCGTCGACGTCGGCTTTCCCGGCTACGCGATCGGGGGACTGTCCGTCGGTGAGCCGAAGGAGGAGATGCTGCGGGTGCTGGCCCACACGGCGCCGCGGATGCCCGCGGCCGCGCCCCGCTATCTCATGGGCGTCGGTACGCCCGAGGATCTCGTGGCGGGTGTGACGGCGGGCGTGGACATGTTCGACTGCGTGATGCCCACGCGCAACGCGCGCAACGGCTGGCTCTTCACGCGCTTCGGCGACGTCAAGATCCGCAACGCCAAGCACCGTACCGACACGCGCCCCCTGGACGAGACCTGCGACTGCTACACGTGCCGCCACTTCTCGCGGGCCTACCTGCACCACTTGCAGCGGGTCAACGAGATCCTGGGCGCGAGGCTCGCGACGATCCACAACCTCTTCTACTACCACGCCCTCATGAGCGAGCTGCGCGAGGCGGTCGCGGCCGGCAGCCTGCCGGCGTACGTGGCGAGGTTCCGGGCGGAGCGATCCCGCGTGCTAGAATAACAAGTTGCCCGCCGCCCTTGGCTTGCACGTGGTGATGGGGCGCGGCGGAGCCTGAATCCCCAAGCGCCGGACAGCATTGGACAAACAGGCGTAACGATCGGGCGCGCCGACAGACCCGTTCCCCGCGAGCCCAGCCGTCGACCAACGATCGCGCGACCAACCATAGCGCGAACATACCGGAGGAAAGTCCCGTGTTCATCAGCGAAGCCTACGCCCAGGCCGCCCCCGCCGCCTCGCCGGGCGCCGATCTCATGACGTTCCTGCCGATGATCGCCATCTTCGTCGTCTTCTATTTCCTGCTGATTCGTCCGCAGCAGAAGCGCGCGAAGGAAACGCGGGCGATGCTCGAGGCGCTGCAGAAGGGCGACGAGGTGATCACGGCGGGCGGCATCGTCGGCAGGATCGCCAAGCTCACGGACCAGTACGCCGCGATCGAGATCGCACCCAACGTCGAGATCAGCGTGCAACGCGCGGCCATCTCCCAACTGCTGCCGAAGGGCACGATCAAGGCGCTGTAGAAAGCCACGAGACGTCATGAACCGGTATCCGTTCTGGAAGTACGCGGTCATCGCGGTCGCCCTGGCCGTCGGCATCCTCTTTACGCTGCCCAACTTCTTCCCCGAAGTTCCGGCGGTGCAGGTGTCCTCGGCCAAGACCAAGATAGACAATACGGTGCTCGCCACCGTGGAGGAGGCGCTCAAGTCTGCGAGCATTCCATATCGCGGCGCGGTGCTCGACTCCATGGGCATCAAGGTGCGGCTCGCCGACACGGACACGCAGATCAAGGCCAAGGACATCCTCCAGGCCAAGCTCGGCGAGAACTTCATCGTCGCGCTGAACCTCCTGTCCTCCTCGCCGCAGTGGCTCGCGACGATCGGCGCGCTGCCCATGTACCTGGGCCTCGACCTTCGCGGCGGCGTGCACTTCCTGCTCCAGGTCGACATGAAGGCCGCGCTCGACAAGGCCGCCGACCGCTACTCCGCCGACATACGGTCGCTGCTGCGCAAGGAGAAGATCCAGTACAGCGGCATCGGGCGCGAAGGCGGCAACGTCGTCATGCGCTTCCGCGACGACGCCGAGCGCAACAAGGCGCGCGTCGCCATCGAGAAGAACTTCGCGGACCTCGCGTTCCGCGAGACGGACGGAGGCGGCGGCGAGCTCCGCCTCGTCGCGAGCCTGAAGCCGGAGGCGCAGAAGCGCATCCAGGACGGCGCGGTCGCCCAGAACATCCAGATCCTGCGCAACCGCGTGAACGAGCTGGGCGTCGCCGAACCGATCATCCAGCAGCAGGGCGCCGAGCGCGTCGTGGTGCAGTTGCCGGGCGTGCAGGACACCGCGCGCGCGAAGGACATTCTCGGACGCACGGCTTCGCTGGAGATCCGCCTCGTCAACGACGATCCAGGCGCGCTCGAGGGCGCGCTCGCCGGCAGCGTGCCCATCGGCAACGACCTCTTCACGGAGCGCAACGGGCAGAAGCTCCTGGTCAAGCGCCAGGTCGTGCTCACAGGCGACCGCATCAACGACGCGCAGCCGGGCTTCGACCAGCGCAGCAACGAGCCCGCGGTGCACATCAACCTCGACGGCGCGGGCGCCAACATCTTCAAGGAGGTCACGCGCGAGAACGTCGGCAAGCGCATGGCCATCGTGCTGGTCGAGAAGGGCAAGGCCGAGGTCATCACCGCGCCGGTGATCCGCGAGGAGATCGGCGGCGGCCGCGTGCAGATCAGCGGGCGCATGACCACGCGCGAGGCGAGCGACGTCGCACTCCTCATGCGCGCGGGCGCGCTCGCGGCGCCGATGGAGATCGTCGAGGAGCGCACGGTCGGACCGTCGCTCGGCGCCGAGAACATCGACAAGGGCTTCAAGTCGGTGATGTACGGCTTCATCGTCCTCGCGCTCTTCATGTGCGCGTACTACATGCTGATGGGCGTGATCTCGACCATCGCGCTCGCGGTGAACCTGCTCCTCCTGGTGGCGCTGCTCTCGATGCTGCAGGCCACGCTCACGCTGCCCGGCATCGCGGCCATCGCGCTCACCCTCGGCATGGCGATCGACGCCAACGTGCTGATCAACGAGCGCATCCGCGAGGAGCTG
>CAZIZD010000443.1:0-3621 GCA_964543615.1 uncultured Alcaligenaceae bacterium
GCTGGCTCGCGGTGGTGGCCGTCCTGCTCGCCGTGATAGCGCTCCTGTTGCTGCGCTCGGGTGCCGGGGGAATGGGGTAAGCCGGAGGTCGCCGGGCCTAGCGCGACGACGACGCAGGCGCCGCGGCCGCGGGAGCTTCCGGCCGGCGACCGCGAATCAGCGCAAGCGGGGCGCGGCGAAGGAAGGCGTTGGGCTCGCCCATGATGAGCTTCAGCAGGTCCTCAAGCGCGGCTTCGGTGAGCTTGTCCGGACCGAACTCGAGCGACACCGACTCGAAGCGGTCGACGTTGCGAAGCGTGACGTTCACGAGCTGCTGCGGATAGTCGGCCTCGAACCGCACCGACGCCGAGATGTGCGGCTGCACCCGGAAGAGCCCGTAGCGCACCACGCGCTGCGCGTCCTGCTCGGTCTGGTACTCGTACGGCAGCGTGGACGCGCGCAGGCGCTCCTCGAGCCCCTGCGACGCCGCGGGGTTGAGGCGCAGCATGACCGGCTTGTCGCCTTCGACGCGATAGAAGAGCTCGACGTGCTCCAGCACCTCGAGGCCGACGAGCGAACGCCGGCGGAACGAGACGAAGCCGCGATCGAACGCCGGACGCTCGATCGACAGCACGTTGCCGAGGTGGAACACGTGGTTGATGCGGGGACGGATCACCTCGAGATGTCCCATGGCCTCGTCGAGCCAGCGGAACGTGCGCCACAGGATGCGATCGATATCCTTGATCGCCTCCTCCATGGGCTTGCGCGACGCCTCCCCCCGCTCGCGCAGGGCCTGGGATTGCTGCCGGAGCTGGTCGAGCAGCGAACGCGCGAGGGGATCCGGCTGGGGCTGGGGCTGGGCGGACGATTTCGGCATCGAGACGGTTTCCATTGCTCGGTCGGCTCTCCGGCTATGACATTAGCATAAGGACTAAGCATCACGCCGGGTGCACGACGGTCTAAGGCAGCGGATGCAAACGGCGTGCCCTCATCATGCGCGCAGCGATTTCCCCTGCGAAATCGGCCGGATGGACGAACCCGTTGGGCGCGCTGCGTCAGCGCAAGGTGCCGGAACGCGTCGTGAGCGATGCCGTACAATTCCCGCACTTCTCAAGCCCCGAACCGCCCCGCCTCGATGGCGCTGCTGGAAATCCAGAACGTAACGCGCCGCTTCGGCGACTTCACCGCGGTCGACGGCGTGTCGCTCGGTATCGAGGCCGGCGAATTCTTCACCCTGCTCGGCCCGTCGGGCTGCGGCAAGACCACGCTCCTGCGCATGATCGCCGGGTTCGATCTCCCCGACGGCGGCCGCATCGTGCTCGACGGGCAAGACCTCGTGGGCCAGCCGCCCGAAAAGCGCCCCGTGCGGACCGTGTTCCAAAGCTACGCGCTGTTCCCGCACATGACGGTGCGCGGCAACATCGCCTTCCCGCTGCGCATGGCCGGCACGCCCGCGGCCGAGGCCGCCCGCAAGATCGACGAGGCCCTGGCCGGTGTCCGGCTCGCGGGCTTCGACCACCGCTTCCCGCACGAGCTCTCGGGCGGACAGCGCCAGCGCGTGGCCATCGCCCGCGCGCTCGTGACGCATCCGCGCGTGCTCCTGCTCGACGAGCCGCTCGCCGCTCTCGACGCCAAGCTGCGCGAGGAGATGCAGCTCGAGCTCATCAACATGCAGAAGCAGGCGGGCATCACGTTCATCTACGTGACCCACGACCAGAACGAGGCGCTCGCGCTCTCGCATCGCATCGCGGTCATGAATCGCGGCCGCGTGGAGCAGATCGACGAGCCCGACAAGCTCTACAGCCTACCGCGCACGCGATTCGTGGCCGACTTCATCGGTACCTGCAACCTGCTCGCCGGACCCGTGGCGCGCGCCGACGGCGCCGCCGTCGCGATCGACGTGGCCGATCTCGGCACGGTGCATGTGGCAAGCGGTGCGCATCCCGCGCCGGGAAGCGACGGCGCGGTCGCGCTGCGTCCGGAGAAGGTGCGGCTCGCCGCACCCGGCGCCTCGGGCTCGGGCGAGAACCGATTCGCGGGGACCGTCACCGGACTCCTCTATCACGGCGACGTCACCGTCTATCGCGTGCGCACCGCGCGCGGCCACGAGATCGAGGCGCTGCTCGCGAACTCCTCGTCCGGACTCGCGCGCTTCTTCGAGGTGGGCGACGCGGTGGAGCTCTCGTGGCCGGCCGACGCGGGCCACTACGTGCAATGAAATCCCGGACCGGGGCCGCGCAGTGAAGGACAGCCGCCTCGCGAAGTGGCTGGTGAGCGGGCCGCCGCTCCTCTACCTCCTCGTCTTCTTCGCGGTGCCCTCGCTCATCATGGTGCTCGCGTCGTTCCGCACGCCCGGGGAGTTCGGGGGGCTCGCGCCGCTGCGCGACGCGGACGGCACTCTCGACCTCAACCTCGAGAGCTACGCGCGATTCCTGGGCGAGCCGCTGTACTGGCAGATCTTCCTGAAGTCGTTCTGGTACGCGCTCGCCACCACGCTCATCTGCCTCGTGCTCGCGTATCCGCTCGCCGCGCTCATCGCGCGCAGCCCGAAGAAGCATCGCGACCTCCTGCTTCTTCTCGTCATCCTGCCGTTCTGGAGCAACTTCCTGATCCGCGTCTACGCGTGGATGATCATCCTCGGCCCCAACGCCGCGTTCGCGCGCGCGGTGAACGGCGTGCTCGGCCTCTTCGGCGTCGAACCCGTATCGCTGCTCTTCAGCTCGTTCGCGGTGCTGGTCTGCCTCGTGTACGTGCACCTGCCGTTCATGGTGCTGCCGCTGTACGCCAACCTCGAGAAGCACGACCGCACGCTGCTCGACGCCGCGCAGGACCTGGGCGCGGGTGCGTGGCAGCGATTCTGGCGCATCACGTTCCCGCTCTCGCTGCCGGGCGTCTACGCCGGTGCGGCGCTCGTGTTCATTCCGGCATTCGGCATCTTCGCGATCCCCGACATCCTGGGCGGGCCCGACGACAGCCTCATCGGCAACGTGATCAAGCAGCAGTTCCTCGAGACGCGCGACTGGCCGTTCGGCAGCGTGCTCTCGATCGTGCTCACGGTGCTGGCGCTCGGGCTCGCCGGGTTCGCGGCGTGGATCGGCAAGCGCGGCGTCGGGAGACTGGCCGTGGGGGATGCCTAGCATGGGCCGGCGGCGCGCGCTCCCGCTTGCGCTCTGGGGCGCGGCGGGTTTCGCCTATGCGTTCCTCTACCTGCCCCTCGTCATCGTCGTCGTCTACTCGTTCAACGACTCGCGCCTCAACGCCGAGTGGGTGGGCTTCACGCTCGACTGGTACCGGAAGCTCGCCGACAACAACGAGATGTTGCAGGCGGCCGCCAACTCGCTCCTCATCGCGTTCGTGGCGAGCCTCGTGTCGACGGTGCTGGGCACGATGGCCGGCATCGCCATGCACCGCTACGATCTCAGGCTCCTGCCCGTGCTCGTGCTGACGCCCATCGCCATCCCGGAGATCCTGATGGGCGTCGCGCTCCTCATCTTCTTCGTGATGCTGAACATGACCCTCGGGCTCGTGTCGGTGGCGCTCGCGCACATCGCGTTCTGCATCGGGTTCGTGGCCATCGTGGTGCGCTCGCGCCTGTCGGGGATGGACGAAAGCCTGGTGGAGGCCGCCCGCGACTGCGGCGCC
>CAZIZD010000444.1:0-3608 GCA_964543615.1 uncultured Alcaligenaceae bacterium
GCCCGAGGGTTCCCGTGAGATCGCGCTGCGCGACCTCACGTGGGCGACTACGGCGGCTGGCAGCCGCGTCGCCCAGGTCGAGGTCACCTCGCCCGGCGCCGCGGCCATCAAAGTGGCGGTCGCGATCGACCGGCCGCTGCCCGGCATGGTGATGCGCTTCTCCGGTGCGGCCGGTGCGTATGGCGACGTCGCCGCCAGCGAGATCGCCCAGGCGCCCGGTGGACTGTTCTGGAGTCCCGATCTCGGCGGCGAAACGGCGACCATCGAAGTCGAGGTTCCCGCGGCCGCGGACGTCACGGCCGTTACGCTCCGCGTTCCGCGCATCTCGCACCTCGTGGTGGGTGGCGCCGACCTGGCATCTCCCAATGGCGCCATCGCGCGTGCCACGGGCATCGGCACCGCGGGCGCGTGCAACGTCGATCTCGCCTGCGTCACGCCCGTGGATGCGGCCGCGGTCGAGCTCGCCAAGTCGGTGGCCCGCATCACCTTCGTGGATGCGGGAAAGACCTACCTGTGCTCGGCCACGATCATCAACGACTCCACGTCGACCAACACGCCTTACATGTGGACCGCCAATCACTGCGTCTCCTCGCAGGCTACAGCGAACACGGTCAACGCGTACTTCTTCTTCTCGGCTGCCACCTGCAACAGCAACGCGACGCCGCCGTTCGTGCAGGTCCCGGGGGGCGGCAAGCTCCTGGGCCGCAGCCCGGACAACGACTGGGTGCTGCTGCGCATGGCCAACACCCCGCCCGCCGGGACGAAGCTCGCGGCGTGGCGCAGCGATCCGCTCGGCATCGGCACGCCGGTGGTGTCGCTGCATCACCCGTCCGGCGACCTCCTCAAGTACAGCAAGGGCAGCGTGACGGGGTTCGTGCCGCTCGCTGACGACCAGGTCAACGGCACCTTCACCGAAGTGGTCTGGTCGCAAGGCGTGACCGAAGGCGGCAGCAGCGGCGGACTCATCGCCACGCTCTCGGGGTCGGGTGCGTTCTACGAGTTGCGCGGCGGCCTCTACGGTGGCATCTCGGCGTGCGACCTGCCCAAGGAGCCCGACTACTTCTCGCATCTCGACATCGCGATCGCGGTGCTGCGTCCGTATCTCACGCCCAACGCCGACATGCAGGGCAAGGTGGTTGCGGTCGAGTTCTACAACGCGTCGCTCGATCACTACTTCCTGTCGACGAGCCCCGTCGAGATCGACAACCTCGACACCGGACGCACGGTGGGATGGGTGCGCACCGGCCTGCGCTTCCTCGTGTACGCGGCTCCCGCCGCGGGGACGAGCCCGGTGTGCCGCTTCTACCGCGCGCCCGCCTTCGGCGACTCGCACTTCTACTCGGCCTCGCCCGCGGAATGCGCGGCCACGGCGGTGAAGCATCCGGTCGACTGGATCTACGAAAGCCCCAACGTGTTCTACGTGCAGCTGCCCAACACGACGACGGGCGCGTGCCCGTCGGGCACCACGGCGGTGTATCGCTTCTTCAACAGCGCGACGACCAATCACCGCTACACGACGGAGCGCTTCCTTCGCGACGAGATGGATGCCGCGCCGCAGTGGACGCCCGAGGGCTACGGCCCCGGCCCGTACTACCCCATCATGTGCGCGGAGCTGACCTAGCGGCCTGCGGCGGTGGCGCGCTAGAAGCGGTAGGACACGGCCGCGGGCGCGCCGGCCGCGATGGTCTCGCCCCCGCCTGCGACCACGATGGCATTCACGCCGAAGGTCACGCCGTCCACGCTCGGGTCCATGCGAAATTCGCCGAGCGTTGGCAGCGGCTCGACGCCAACCTCGGCGGTGTCCTGCGCGATCGTCGTCACCTGGCAGCGCGTGCACGGCTTGACGAGTCGCAGCGTGACGCCGCCCACGGCGATCGTGTCGATGTGATCCTCGTCGAACGCGGCGAGTCCTTCGATCACGACGTTCGGACGGAAGCGGTTCATCGGGAGCGCTTCGTGGCCGCGTGCGGCAAGCCTTGCGTTGAGGTCCGCGAGCGAAGCCGCGTTGGCGACGAGGATGGGGTAGCCGTCGGCAAACATCGTGTGCGCGCCCGAGTCGCCGGCATACTCGCGATTGCACTCACGCGCTCTCGCGGTATCGAAACGGACGAGACGCACCTCGCGCCCTAGCCAGCCGGAGAACCATCGCGCCGCGCCTTCACCTGCGTCCGTGCCCAGCACCTGG
Organism: uncultured Alcaligenaceae bacterium; assembly: GCA_964543615.1. Classification (GTDB taxonomy): domain Bacteria; phylum Pseudomonadota; class Gammaproteobacteria; order Burkholderiales; family Casimicrobiaceae; genus VBCG01. The sequence continues at coordinate 2,186 of CAZIZD010000444.1, forward strand.
CTGCGCCACACGACGACCTCGCGCGAGGGACCTGGTGCGGCCACGGCAACTTCGCATGCGGGCATGGCGGGAGCGGACAGGCGCAGGCTCCTGCCCTCGATCGCGACGTCGACGAGCGCCAGCCGCGGATGCTCGCGTTGCGTGAGGAAGCGGCCGCTCGCGTCCACGACCATCCACTCGCGGTCGCCGGCGCCTGACGAGCGGAGTCCCGTCACCGCGACTTCCGCGCGGCGCAGCACGACCGGGCGACAGCCCTTGATCGGGTAGAGGTGAAGCGAAGCGACGCGCGCGTCGATCAGCGCAGGCCCTGCATGTAGTCGGCGAGGGCTTTCATCTGCGCGTCGGAGAGCTTCTGCGCCACCTGCGCCATCACGCGACCCTGCGTGTCCTTGCCGCCCGCGTCGCTGCCGCGCTCCCCGGCCTTGAAGGCCTTGAGCTGCGCGTACGTGTAGTCCGCGTACTGCCCCGACACCTTGGGATAGGTCTTGGGAATGCCGGCGCCCGTCGGCGTATGGCATGCCGAGCACGCGGGCAGGCCCGTGGCGGCGTCGCCGGCGCGGAACAGGGTGCGGCCGGCCTCGACCAGCTTGGGATCCCTGGCCGCGAGATTCTTGGGCTTCTGCTGCGAGAAGTAGATGCCGAGCGCCTGCATGTCCGCATCCGACAGTGGTTGCGCCATGCCTTGCATGATCGGGTTCACGCGGATCCCCGACTTGAAGTGCGCGAGTTGACGGCTGATATACTCCGCGCCCTGCCCGGCAAGGTTGGGATTGGCCGCGGCGGCGCTGTTGCCGTCGGCGCCATGGCATGCGGCACAGACGGTCTCCGCAGTCTGCTTGGCCTTGGCGAGATCGGGCTTGGCCGCGCCCTGTGCCGAGGCATTGCCCGCGCCGAGCATGGTGACTCCAAACGCGAGGGCCGCAAGCGCTAGCGCCGCGGTGAACGACGTACGATCCATTCCGGTTTCACTCCCTGCGGGCATGCGGTTTGGCCTGTCTGTCGCCGCCGGCCAAACTCGAGGCTGTCATGAAAAAACGTGACATTGTAACGGACGCGCCGCCCCCGGCCCAAGTGGCGCTACCGGAACGTCCGCATCCCCTCGCCGGCGCCCGCTTCATGCTCGGGGTCGCGAGCGAGGCGCAGCTTCCCGTCGAGGGTGCTCCCGAGATTGCGTTCGCCGGTCGCTCCAACGCGGGCAAGTCGAGCGCGATCAACGCACTCGCCAATCACGGCAGGCTCGCCTTCGCGAGCCGGACGCCGGGCCGGACGCAGCAGATCAACCTCTTCGCATTGCGATCCGGTGCCATCGTCGCCGACCTGCCGGGCTACGGCTATGCCGCGGTCAGCAAGTCGCTGAAGCGCGATTGGCAGGAGTTCCTGTGGCGCTATGTGAGCACGCGCAACAATCTCGTGGCCCTCGTGC
>CAZIZD010000445.1:0-3594 GCA_964543615.1 uncultured Alcaligenaceae bacterium
GGCCGAAACCCTTCCACGGCTACTATTTCCGCGCGCTCAAGGGCCAGGCCAAGACCGCGAAGAGTCCCGCGTTCGACTACGTGGTCCGTGGACGCGCGATCGGCGGCTTCGCCGTGGTCGCGTATCCTGCGAGGTACGGCAGTTCCGGGATCATGACGTTCCTCGTGAACCAGGACGGCACGGTTTATGAAGCCGACCTCGGTCCCTCGACCGCGGAGAAAGCCGGCGCCATGACGAAATTCGACCCGGGCAAGGGGTGGTCCGCGGTCCCGGCCAAGTAACCCACAACCTCACGACAACCGAAGGAGTTTTGAATGCATAGAAAGACCCTCATCGCGCTCGCGGCCGCCGCCGTGCTCGCAGCACCCGTCTACGCCCAGACCGGCGGCGCCGTCGTCGCCACGGCGCCGGGCAAGGCCGTGATCGCGGACACCATCAAGATCTCGGCGACCATCACCGCCATCGACAAGGCGAGCCGCGACGTCACGTTGAAGGGCCCGCAGGGCAACGAGCTGACCGTCACCGCGGGACCCGACGTCAAGAACTTCGACAAGCTCAAGGTCGGCGACACGGTCGACCTGCAGTACGTCGAGGCACTCACGCTGGAGCTCAAGAAAGGCGGCGGCGCCAAGGTCGCCAAGACCGAGAAGACCGACGCGGTCGGGGCCAAGAAGGGCGAGACCCCTGGCGGTGCGGTCGGGCGCCAGGTCACCATCGTCGCCGACGTCGTTGCGGTCGATCCCGCGAAACAGGTCGTCACGCTCAAGGGACCGAAGCAGACCGTGAACCTCAAGGTGCCCGACCCCGCGCAGTTCAAGAACATTGCCAAGGGCGACCAGGTCGAAGCAACGTTCACGCAGGCAATGGCCATTACGGTCGAGCCTGCTGCTCCCAAGAAGTAATCGGATGTGATCGACGCGGGCCGCTACGTCGCACGGGAGACGCTAAAGGGCGGCCTCCCTGCGACGGTCCGCGCACTTCGACCCGATGACCGGGAACGCGTGGCTCGCGCGGTGCGCGGGCTCGACCGGGAGTCGATCTATTACCGCCTCTTCAGCTATCGCAACGAGCTGACCGAGGCCGCGCTCGACCGCATCATGCGGTTCGATCCCGACCACGAAGTCGTGCTGCTGATGACCGTCGGCGAAGGCGCGTCGGAGGCGATCGTGGGCTCCGGCCGCTACGTGACGACCTCACCCGTGACTGCGGAAGTCGCGTTCATGGTGGAGGAGGACTATCACGGCCGAGGCATCGCGAGCCGGCTCCTGCGTCACCTCGCTTCCGTGGCGCGCGCGAACGGCATTTCCACGTTCGAGGCCGACGTGCTCGCCGAGAACAAGGCGATGCAGCACGTGTTCGCGCGCAGGGGATGGCCGATGCAGGTGCGCCGCGAAGGCGGCCAGGTGCACGTCACGCTGGAGCTGCCGGAGGCCCCTGCGTAAGGACGTGCCCGTGCGCGGCGATCACGTCGCCCACGCTGCGACGCACGGTTGGATCGCCCACCGCATCGCCCATTTCCTTGCCGATGATGTCGCGCACTTCGCCGTGCGCCTCCGCGACGGCCGTCGCGATCCCGCGCTCGCGCAACTCGCCCACGATCTCGCCCAGCATGCGCACGCCGGCGATGTCGGCGTAGATCGAGGTCGACAGATCCCACACGAGCAGCCGCAGCTGCGGCCCCGCGGCCTGCACGAGGCGCATGACCTCCTCGCGCACGTGGCCCGCGTTGAAGTACAGAAGCCCGGCTTCCACGCGCACGACGAGCACGCCGGGGACGTCGCGCGCATCGGGCGTGCGCTCGACGTCGGCGAAGCGATTCGTGCCTGCAACTTGCCCGAGCCGCGCGACCCGCGCCACGGCGGCCCGCCGGATGAGCAGCAGCATCGACACGATGGCCGCAAGCAGGACGCCCTTCAGGATGCCGAGCAGCAGGACGCCGGCGAACGCGATCATCGCCACCCAGAACTCCATGCGCGACAGGTGATGAGTGCGGCGCAGCTCCTTCACGTTGACGAGGCCTTTCACGGCGACCAGCACGATCGCGGCCAGCACCACGTCCGGCAGGTTGCGCAGGAGCCCCGTGAGATAGAGCAGGCAGAGTCCGATCGCGCACGACGCGAACAGAAGCGCCAGCGGCGTACGCGCGCCGGCCTTGTCGTTGACGGTCGATTGAGAGAGGCCGCCCGCGACGGGATACCCGCTTCCGATCGCGGCGGCGGCGTTCGCCGCACCCAGTGCGAGGAGCTCCTGGCGCGGATCGATGGTCGTGCCGTGCTTCTGCGCCATGCTGCGCGCCGCCGAGACACCCTCGATGTACGCAAGCAGGAAGCACGCGAGGGCGAGCGGCACCACGCCGTCGATGTCGCGCAAGTGCAGCGACGGCAGGGCGAGATCGGGTAATCCCGTGGGCAGCGCACCGACGGTCTTGAAGCCCGCCTGCGCGAGCGGAGTGACCGACAGCGCGACGATCGAGGCGATCACGACCAGCAGTGCCACCGGCCGGCCCGGGAGCAGCCGTTCGCCGAGCACGAGCAGCGCAATGGCCGCGAGCCCGAAGGCGAACACGATGACGTTGGTGTCGGGAAGCTGCGTGGCGAGGATGCCCGCACGCTCGAAGAAGTGATCGCCGCCTCCCTTGACCCCGAACAGCTTGGGAAGCTGGGTCATGGCGATGGTGAACGCGGCACCGGCCTTGAACCCGAGCAGGATCGTCTCGCTGATGAAGTTCACGAGCGACGACAGGCGCAGGGCCCAGGCGATGGCGCAGATCACCGCGAACACGAGCGCGGTCAGCGCCGCGATTTGCGCGTACTGCGCCGGGTCGCCCAGGGCCATCGCGCCGATCGTGGTGCCGACGAGCATGGAGATCGCGGACGTCGGGCCGATCGCGAGCTGGCGCGACGAGCCGAACAGCGCGTAGGCGGGGCCCGCGACGAGGTAGCAGTACACGCCGTACTGCGGAGGCAGCCCCGCGAGCGCGGCGTAGGCGAGCGACACGGGAATCGCGTAGGCCGCGAGCGTCAGGCCGGCCACGAAGTCGTGGCGGAGCCAGGGAAGCCTGTACCCGCGCATCCACGCGAGGATCGGAACGTTTGGCATCGCGCTCTCCTAGAACTGCAGGCCCAGCGATCCGATCACGTAGCGTGCGGCGGAGTCGGGATTGAAGAAGTACACGCCGAACTTGAGGCGCTCCACCGTGACCTGTGCGAACGCGCCGCGCTGGAGCTCGCGTCCCGTGTCCACCGTGTTCGTGCGCTGTCCGACCAGGCCGACGCGCATCCACTCGACCGGCGTCCAGCCGATCTCGCTCCAGGCATACCAGTAGCGCGTGCCCGGATCGCGCCGGTTGTCGACGTATTCGGCCTCGACGTAGGCATCCAGGGATCTCCACGCGACGCTCGCCTCGAGTCCGGGCACCACGCCGCGCGCGGAGCCGAACAGCGCACCGACGATCGGCGTGATCTCGAACGTGACGCCTTCTCCGCCCTTGAACTTGTAGCCGACGAACGCCGAGCCCGCGTTCTCGGCCTCGTAGTTGTAGCGCGCCTCGAAGTGCCAGCGCCTGTAGTCGGCCGTCGCGACGCCGACGCCGAA
>CAZIZD010000446.1:0-3590 GCA_964543615.1 uncultured Alcaligenaceae bacterium
TGTTCCAGATCAACGAGCCGCTGGTCGAGTACGTGGCCAAGCCCATGGCCGAGCTCTATACCGCGATCTTCCCGAGCTTCGTGCGCCAGGCGGTCACCAACTACGTCAACAACATCGACGACCTCTTCTCCATCGTCAACGACGCCCTCCAGGGCAAGTGGGAGAAGATGGGTAACGACATGGGCCGGGTGATGATCAACACCGGGTTCGGCTTCGGCGGTCTCATCGATATCGCATCCGATGCGGGCATCCCGCGCGGGATGGAGGATTTCGGCCAGACGTTCGGCTACTGGGGAATCCCGCAGGGCCCCTACCTGTTCCTCCCGCTGTGGGGCCCCACCACCGTGCGCGACGGGACGGGTTCCATCCTGCGCCTCGTCTGGTCGCCCACCAACGAAATACCGAACGTCGCGGTGCGCAACGTTGTCTACGGCATGGTGACCGTCAACGAAACCCCTGGCGTGGTCGACGCGTGGAAGCTCGTCGACCAGGCGGCGCTCGACCGGTACACCTTCGTGCGGCGCGCTTACCTGCAGCGCCGCGAATACCTAGTGCACGACGGCAAGCCGCCGCCGGAAAAGGACGACTGACCCATGAAGCTGTTGCGCAATCTCGCTTTCTTCCTCCTCGCTTTCGCCGCCGCGGGCGCCATGGCGCAGGAGGCGCCCGACGCGCTCGTCAAGCGCGTGTCGCAGGAGACGCTCGCCACCATCAAGTCCGATCCCAAGGTGCAGGCCGGCGACCAGGCGCGCATCCGCGAGGTGGTGGAGACCAAGCTACTCCCGTACTTCGACTTCGAGCGCATCACCGCGCTCGCCATGGGCCGCAACTGGCGGCAGGCCACACCGGAGCAGCAGAAGCAGCTCGTCGACCAGTTCCGCCAGCTCCTCGTACGCACCTATTCGGGGGCGCTCGCGCAATATCGCGACCAGACGATGGACTACAAGCCGCTGCGCGCCGAGGCCAACGCCACCGAGGTGACCGTGCGCACCGAGGTCATCCGCCAGGGCCAGGCGCCGGTGCAGATCGACTACTCCATGGCGAAGGGCAACCCGAGCTGGAAGGTCTACGACGTGATCGTCGGCGGCGTCTCGCTCGTCACCAACTATCGCGACGAGTTCAACGAGCAGATCAAGAACGGCGGCATCGACGGCCTCATCAAGACGCTGCAGTCCAAGAACTCCGGATCGAAGTGATGCGCGACGAGGCTCGATTCCCGTGCCGCTGACCGATCCTTCGCTGCGGGGCGCTTTCGAGGCGAGCGGCGAGCGCTGGACCTTCGAGGGCGCGCTCGTGTTCGACGACGCGACCAAGGTGCTGGACGCCACGGCTGCGTTGCCGTTGCCGTCCTCCGGCACGATCGACCTCGGGGGGCTCCGCTACGCCGATTCCTCCGCCATCGCGGTGCTCCTCGCGCTGCGCCGGCGGGGCAATGCGGAAGGACGCAAGGTGACCTTCGCTTCCGTTCCGCCGATGCTCGATTCGCTCGCGCGGGTGTACGGCGTCGAAGACATCCTGGCCGCCTGAGCTCATGGGGCAGCCCGCCGTCGAAGTCAGGGACGTGGCGCGCCGGTTCGGGCGCGTGCAGGCGCTCGACGGGGTCGACCTCACGGTCGCGCAAGGCGAGTTCTTCGGGCTCCTCGGCCCCAACGGCGCGGGCAAGACCACGCTCATCTCGATCGTCGCGGGGCTTACGCGTCCCGACCGCGGCACCGCGCGGGTGCTCGGGCACGACGTGATCACCGACTTCCGCCAAGCGCGCAGGAGCCTGGGCGTGGTGCCGCAGGAGCTCGTGTTCGATCCTTTCTTCACCGTGCGCGAGACGCTCGAGTTCCAGGCCGGCTACTTCGGATTGCGAAGGCAGGGCGCGTGGATCGACGAGATCCTGCATCACCTCGACCTCACCTCCAAGGCCAACGCCAACATGCGATCGCTGTCGGGCGGCATGAAGCGGCGCGTGCTGGTGGGGCAGGCGCTCGTGCACAAGCCGCCGGTGATCGTGCTGGACGAGCCCACGGCGGGGGTGGACGTCGAGCTGCGGCAGAGCCTCTGGGAGTTCATCCGCAAGCTCAATCGAGACGGCCACACGATCATCCTCACCACGCATTACCTCGAGGAGGCCGAGACGCTCTGCGGCCGCATCGCGATGCTCAAGGCGGGCCGGATCGTGGCGCTAGACTCGACGCAGAACCTGCTCTCGCGCGTCTCGGGGCTCACCTGCCGCGTCGTCGCGGCGCGCGTGCCGGACGCGTGGCGTGCGCGCGTGCTGCGCGAGGAGGGCCGCGTGTTCTACATCGCGCTCGAGTCCTACGCCGATCTCGAGCGGCTCCTTGCCGCCATGCGCGCCGATGACGTCGCCATCGACGAGCTTGCCCTCGAGGAGGTCGATCTCGAGCAGGTGTTCCTCAAGATCATGCGCGAGCCGGACGCGGCGGGCGTGAAGGCCGCGGCATGACCAGCGCGGAGGGCAACCCGGCGAGCCCGGCGCTGGCGGCGGAGAGCGTCCTGGAAACGCCGGCCCGCGGATGGGTCATGCTGTTCCGCAAGGAGGTCCTGCGCTTCTGGAAGGTCGCCTTCCAGACCATCGCCGCGCCGATCCTCACGTCGCTTCTGTACCTGCTCATCTTCTCGCACGTGCTGGAGGGGCGCGTGTCCGTATACGACGGGCGCGTCAGCTACACGGCGTTCCTGGTGCCCGGCCTCGTGATGATGTCGGTGCTGCAGAACGCGTTCGCCAACTCGTCGTCGTCGCTCATCCAGTCGAAGGTCACGGGCAACGTGATCTTCGTGCTGCTGCCGCCGCTGTCGGCGGGCGACCTGTTCGCGGCGTACGTGCTGGGCGCGATGGTGCGCGGCATCACGGTGGGTGCGGGCGTATTCCTCGTCACGCTGTTCTTCGCGCCGTCGCTGCTCGGCATGCCGCATCCCATCTGGGCCCTCGCGTTCGCGTTGCTGGGCAGCGCGATCCTCGCGATGCTCGGCCTTCTCGCGGGCATCTGGGCGGAGAAGTTCGACCAGCTCGCGGCGTTCCAGAACTTCATCATCGTGCCACTCACGTTCCTGTCGGGCGTGTTCTACTCGATCCACTCGCTGCCCGATTTCTGGCAGGCGCTGTCGCACGCCAATCCGTTCTTCTACATGATCGACGGCTTCCGCTACGGCTTCTTCGGCGTGTCGGACGTCTCGCCGTGGGTGAGCTTCGGCATCGTCGCCGCGGCGGCGGCGCTGCTCGCCACCGCCACGCTCTCCTTGCTCGCACGCGGCTGGAAGCTGCGCAACTAGGGTCCTCGCCATGGTCACTCCCGAATCGATCCGCGCCTCGCTCGAAGCGGGGCTTCCCTGCGACCACGTCGAGGTGCGTGGCGACGGCGCGCACTTCGAGGCCGTCATCGTCAGCGCCGCGTTCGCGGGCCTGTCGCGCGTGCGCCAGCACCAGCTCGTGTATGCGGCGCTCGGCGACCGCATGCGCGAGGAGATCCACGCGTTGTCGATGCAGACGCTCACCCCGGAGCAGTTCGCGGCAGGCGGGGGGGCGCGTGGATAAGCTTTGCATCCAGTGCGGCACGCCGCTTCGCGGCGAGGTCAGAGCT
>CAZIZD010000447.1:0-3580 GCA_964543615.1 uncultured Alcaligenaceae bacterium
TGAAGATCGTCGACCGCAAGAAGGACATGATCCTGGTGTCGGGCTTCAACGTGTATCCCAACGAGATCGAGGGCGTGCTCGCGGCGCACCCGGGCGTGCTCGAGTGCGCGGCAGTCGGGGTGCCCGACGCCAAGTCGGGCGAGGCGGTCAAGCTCTTCATCGTTAAGAAGGATGCGGCCCTCACCGCGGCCGACATCGTCAAGTACTGCAAGGAGAACCTGACGGGCTACAAGTGCCCGCGCGACGTCGAGTTCCGCACGGAACTGCCCAAGTCGAACGTCGGCAAGATCCTGCGCCGCGAATTGCGCGACCAGGCGAAGAAGGTCGCATGACCCTTCCCGAGAAGGAGCCGGTGCTGCGCGTCGTCCCGATGCCGGGCGACACCAACCAGCACGGCGACATCTTCGGGGGCTGGATCATGTCGCAGGTGGACATCGCCGGCGGGGTCGTGGCGGCGCGTCATGCCCGCGGGCGCGTGGCGACCGTCGCGGTCAACTCGTTCACGTTCAAGCAGCCGGTGCTGGTCGGCGACCTCGTCACGTTCTTCGCCGAGGTGACCCGCATCGGGCGCACGTCGATCACGGTGGACGTCGAGGTGTACGCGCAGCGCAATCCGAAGGACACCATCACCGTCAAGGTGACGGAGGCAAGCCTCACGTATGTTGCAGTGGGCGCCGACCGCAGGCCGCGGGAGATCGCACAGCCTTGATATGGCGCAGTTTCCGATGACCTGCCGCCCCGGCGGGCAAGGTGCGGGTGTATAGTTTCCGGCGAGGATTTCCATCCGCCCCGGCCCCACGCGTGCCGGCGCGCAAAGACAACGACGATCGACGATCGCAACCCCCGCGAGGGAAAAGGAGAGAGCATGCAAACGCTGTCATTCAACAAGAAGCACGTCGCGCGCGCCATTGGGGCGCTCGTGCTGTCGATGGGCGCGACGCAGGCGTTCGCGACCGGGTTCCAGTTGAACGAGCAAAGCGCGAGTTCGCTCGGCAACGCGTTTGCGGGAGGTGCTGCGTTCACCGACGACGTGTCGGCGATGTGGTGGAACCCCGCCGCCCTCTCGCAGTTCCCGACCGCCCAGGGCGCCGCGGTCATGAACATCATCACGCCGTCGGTCAAGTTCAAGAACGGCTCGTCGTTGCCCGCGGCCAACCAGCCGCTCGGCGGCGACGGCGGCGACGCGGGCGGGTACAACTTCGTGCCCAACATGTACGTGTCCGTGCCGATCAACAAGGACTGGACCTTCGGGCTCGGCATCAACGTGCCGTTTGGCCTTACGACCGAGTACGACGACGGCTGGATCGGCCGCTTCCAGGCGCTGAAGTCGCAGATCCAGACGATCAACGTCAATCCTGCGATCGCGTGGAAGATCTCGCCGCAGTTCTCGGTCGGGGTCGGCATCAACTACCAGCAGATCGACGCCACGCTGACCAACAACGTCAACTATTCCGCCGCTCTGCTGCAGGCGGCGGCCGGCGCGGGCATTGCCCCCGGCTCGCCGACCTACAACGCCATTGCGCAGTCCACCCCGGGCCTGCAGTCGAAGGCGACGATCGACGGCAGCGACTGGGCGTGGGGTTGGAACATCGGCTTCGCATGGGACGTGACCCCGCAGCTGCGCCTGGCCGCGAGCTATCGCTCCGAGATCAAGTACGACGTCCAGGGCAACATCAACTTCCAGAATCCCAACTTGCCGGTAACTCCGCCGGCGCTCGCACCCACCATCAACGCGCTCGCCGCCGGGGTCAACAGCCAGGCGCTGTACGGCCGCGGGGTCACGTCGGACATCACGCTTCCGCAGTTGGCGAACTTCTCCGCCCTGTACCGCGTGAACAACCAGTGGGAGGTGATGCTCGACCTCCAGTACACGGGCTGGTCGAGCATCCCCGAGCTCAAGTTCAACGCGACCTCGCCGCCCGCGCTGCCGGCGGTGCCGCTGGAGTGGGACGACACGTGGAAGATCGCGGCGGGCGCGAGCTACAAGGTGAGCGACCAGTGGAAGGCGCGGTTCGGCGTCGCGTTCGACCAGACGCCGGTCACCAACGACCCGACGGTCCGCCTGCCCGACTCCGACCGCTGGTGGCTGTCGCTGGGCACCGAGTACAAGTGGACGAAGAACTGGAAGATCGACGGCGCGTTCACCTACATCTTCGCCGACAGCCCGAGCTTCAACCAGAACCAGGGCAGCACGGCGGCCAATGGTCTCGTCAACGGCACCTACGACGCTAGCGTCTGGATTCTGGCGCTGCAGGCCACGTATTCGTTCTAGCTTGGTTGCGATTCCGCGCGCGACCGTCGCGCGCGACCGCAAGACGGCCGGGGTTTCCCGGCCGTTTTCATTGCGGCGGGCCGCCGGACGGCGGCAGCCCCGCTGCCCGCGCTTCTAGAGAACTTGCTCCAATCGCCTTTGTTAAACTGGGCTTCCGGCGACATACGCGCCCTTTCGAGCCGCCCGTTTCCGCGCGGTCTTCTGCAAGCCTTCCAAATGTCCTCCTCACGCCTGAACGTACGCAAGGCCGCCGTGCTCGGCGCCGGCGTCATGGGTGCGCAAATCGCGGCCCATTTCGCCAATGCCGGCATTCCCGCGCTGCTGTTCGACCTGCCCGCGAAGGACGGCGATCCCGCCGGCCTCGTGAGCAAGGCCATCGCCAATCTCGCCCGCATGGATCCCGCGCCGCTCGCGGCCAAGGATCGCGCATCGGCCATCGAGGCCTGTCACTATGGCGCCGATCTAGCGCGCCTTGGCGAATGCGACCTCGTCATCGAGGCGATCGGCGAGCGCATCGACTGGAAGCGCGACCTGTACGCCAAGGCGGCGCCGCATCTTGCGCCGCATGCGATGCTCGCGTCGAACACCTCGGGCCTGTCGCTCGCCACGCTCGCCGATGCGCTGCCCGATGCGCTGCGCGCGCGCTTCTGCGGCGTGCACTTCTTCAATCCGCCGCGCTACATGCATCTCGTGGAGCTGATTCCCGCGCCCGCGACGGATGCCGGCATGCTCGACGCTCTCGAGGCCTTCCTCACGACCACGCTCGGGAAGGGCGTGATCCGGGGACGCGATACGCCGAACTTCGTCGCCAATCGCATTGGCGTGTTCTCCGTGCTCGCGACGATGAAGCACACACAGGACTTCGGTCTCGGCTTCGACGTCGTGGACGCGCTGAAGGGTCCGGCGATCGGCCGCGCCAGGAGCGCCACGTACCGCACGGCCGACGTCGTGGGCCTCGACACGATGGCGCACGTCGTGAAGACGATGTTCGACACGCTCCCGGACGACCCGTGGCACGCGCACTTCGCCACACCGCCGGTGCTCGCGGGACTCGTCGCGCAGGGCGCCCTCGGGTCGAAGACGAAGGCGGGCTATTTCCGCAAGGTAGGCAAGGACATCGAGGTGCTCGATCCTGCCGCGCGCGCGTATCGCAAGTCGGATGCGGCGGTGGCGCCCGAGGTTGCGGAGATCCTCGCCATCGCGTCGCCTTCCGAGAAGTTCACGCGCATGCGTGCGTGTACGCATCCGCAGGCGCAGTTCCTGTGGGCGATCTTCCGCGATCTCTTCCACTACAGCGCCTACCACTTG
>CAZIZD010000448.1:0-3567 GCA_964543615.1 uncultured Alcaligenaceae bacterium
GACGGCGTGACGAGCGGGAGCAATGCGAAGTTGGCCGCGAAGATCACGGCGACGAGGAGCAGCAGCTCGTAGACGAGCGCCGCCGCGCGGCGCCGCAGCGTCGCGTTCAGCGCGGCTGCCCGGGCGGCGGGGTCATGGCGGGTGCCGGAATGCGTCCGCCCTGGGCCGGGGGTGGTGCCTTCGACTGCAGCTCGCGCTTCTGGTCGGGCGGCAGGTTCTGGTACTCCTCCCAGCGTTGGCGCACTTCGTCCTTCTTCTCGGGCGGCAGTTGCTTGAGCGACTTGTACTGCTCGCGCGCGGCTTGCCTCTGCTGCGGCGTGAGCTCGGCCCAGGAGCGCATCTGCTGCTGGATCTTCTGCTGGTCCTGCGCCGGCATGGTCGGATAGCGCTGGGCGATCCCGCGCCACTTCTGCTTGCGCTGGGGGTCGAGGTTGTTCCAATCCGGCGCGAGGGGCGCCAGGACCTCACGCTCCTTCGGCGTCAGCTGGTTCCACGAAGGCGAGCCCAGGATCTGGGCGTGCGCGGATGGACTGAGGGCGGCGAGGAGCGAAAACGCGAGGGTGGCGAGCGCGGCGCGGATCACCGCTGATAGCTCGTGAGCCAGGTCTGGAAGCCGCGGTCGACGTACGCGTCGATGGGCAGGTCGGACGTCAGGATCTGGACGTCGAGCTCCTCGATTTCCCGCGTCTGCTGGTAGAACTGCCACTGCTGGACGCCGTATGCGGCCGCCGCCAGGAGGAGGACGCCCAGACCGAGCCAGACGCCGCGGCGCCGCCCCTGGCTGCCGCCCGAGCGGCCGCCGGCCAGGGCATGGGCAAGCCGGGATTCGGACGCCGGGACCGGCGCCTCGGCAAGGCGCGCGAGCGCTTTTGCCCGCGCCTGCTGGAGCTTGTAGACGGTGCCCGCGCGCAGGTCGGCCGTCCCCTGGTCGAGGTAAGCCGTTATTTTGCGAGCGAATTCTTCCTGGTCTTGGTTCATGGCTTGAGGCCCTTGGCGGACAGCATGCCGGCGAGGGCATGGACGGCGCGGGAGCAGTGCGTCTTGACGCTGCCTTCGGAACAACCCATCGCGGCAGCGGCTTCCGCCACGTCCAACTCTTCCCAGTAACGCAGGAGAAAGGCTTCGCGTTGACGCGCCGGTAGTCTTGTCAATGCCTGCTCGATATGCGCCAGAACCTGAGCTTGTTCAAACTGGCCGGCGGGATCGTCGGGCGTGCTGGCGTTGGATTTTACCTCGAGATTCTCGAGCGGATCGAAATCGTCGTCTTTCTCCGCGCCTCTGCCCAACGCCGATAGCAGCGTGGTCCACGTATTTCGCACCTTCTGGCGCCGGAAATGGTCGTGGATCGTGTTCTGCAAGATGCGCGCAAACAGCATCGGAAGCTCCGCGGCGGGCTTGTCCGCGTATTTTTCCGTGAGTTTGAGCATCGCGTCCTGCACGATGTCGAGTGCCACGTCCTCGTCGCGCGCCGCGAACATCGCCTGCTTGAAGGCGCGTCGCTCGGCGTCGGCGAGGAACTTCGAGATTTCTTGTGGAGTGGCCAGGGCAGTTCCGCGTAAGGTCGCGGGGATTATAGGCGAGCCGGCCGCGGCTCCGGACATTGGCGGAACCCCCCCGTCATGTTGCAAAGCCGCATTCGCGCCCCTGAGACCGTGGACGCGCGTCGCCGCCGTGCCTTGACCGCCCGGGCGCCCACGGGCTATTCTCGTCATCCCGGCGCCTTTGGCGGCGGGATGCTGTACTGCAAAAACGGCTGTTCGCGATCCCTCCGGCGGAGCCACAAGCCCCGCGGAGCCTCCCAATGGATTGCGGACGGTGTTTTCCGACGTGACGGCTTTTACCCGAGCCGGCCTTGCGCAACACATGAGAGCGCCAAACCCCATTCGGCGCTTACCGGGCGGTTTGCAGTGACCGGACGACGCACGCGTGTACGAGCCCAAAGCGATGCCCCCGTGGGCGAGCTTGCTTCGAAGCGCGAAGCGCGGAGGCTTGGGCCTCCCGTGCCGGACCGTTCCTTCATCGCAGTCAAAGGACTAGACATGCAACTCACGGGTGCCGAAATCGTCATCCGCTGCCTCCAGGAAGAAGGCGTCGAGTACGTCTTCGGGTATCCGGGCGGCGCGGTCCTCAACATCTACGACGAGCTATTCAAGCAGGAGAAGGTCAAGCACGTGCTGGTGCGCCACGAGCAGGGCGCCGTGCACGCGGCCGACGGCTATTCGCGCAGCTCGACCAAGGTCGGCGTCGCGCTGGTCACGTCCGGACCAGGCGTCACCAACGCGGTCACGGGCATCGCGACGGCGTACATGGACTCGATCCCCATGGTGATCATCACGGGCCAGGTCCCCACGCACGCGATCGGCCAGGACGCCTTCCAGGAGTGCGACACGGTCGGCATCACGCGGCCGTGCGTCAAGCACAACTTCCTCGTCAAGAGCGTCGAGGACCTCGCGGTCACGATCAAGAAGGCCTTCTACCTCGCGGCCACCGGCCGTCCCGGCCCGGTGCTCGTCGACATCCCCAAGGACGTGACGCAGGCCTCTACGGAGTTCTCGTACCCCAAGAGCGTGTCGCTGCGCTCGTACAACCCGGTGACCAAGGGGCATGCCGGCCAGATCAAGAAGGCCGTGCAGCTCCTGCTCGAGGCCAAGCGGCCGATGGTGTACGCGGGCGGCGGCGTGATCCTCAACGACGCGGCGCCGCAGCTCACGCGCCTGGTGCGCCTCCTAGGATTCCCGTGCACCAACACGCTGATGGGTCTCGGCGCATTCCCGGGCACCGATCCGCAGTTCACGGGCATGCTCGGCATGCACGGCACCTACGAGTCGAACATGGCGATGCAGCACTGCGACGTGCTGATCGCGATCGGCGCCCGCTTCGACGACCGCGTGATCGGCGACCCCGCGCACTTCTTCCGTACCGACCGCAAGATCATCCATATCGACATCGACCCCTCGTCCATCTCCAAGCGCGTGAGGGTCGACGTCCCCATCGTGGGCTACGTCGCCGACGTGCTCGACGAGATGGTCAAGATCATCGAGTCCAGCCCTACAAGGCCCGATCCGGCGGCGCTCAAGGCCTGGTGGGCGGACATCAAGGAGTGGCAGCGCAAGGATTGCCTCAAGTACGACACCAAGAGCGAGCTCATCAAGCCGCAGTACGTGATCCAGAAGCTGTACGAGATCACCAAGGGCGACGCCTTCGTCACGTCGGACGTGGGGCAGCACCAGATGTGGGCCGCGCAGTACTACAAGTTCGACAAGCCTCGCCGCTGGATCAACTCCGGCGGCCTGGGCACGATGGGCTTCGGGCTGCCGGCCGCGATGGGCGTGCAGCTCGTCAATCCGAACGCGACGGTCGCGTGCGTCACCGGCGAGGCGTCGATCCAGATGTGCATCCAGGAGCTTTCGACCTGCAAGCAGTACCACCTGCCGATCAAGATCGTGAACCTCAACAACCGCTACATGGGCATGGTGCGGCAGTGGCAGGAGTTCTTCCACGGCAACCGCTACGCCGAGTCCTACATGGACGCGCTGCCCGATTTCGTGAAGCTCGCGGAGAGCTACG
>CAZIZD010000449.1:0-3559 GCA_964543615.1 uncultured Alcaligenaceae bacterium
ATCGAGCTGGCGCCCGAGCCCCTCCACCGCGAGCAGGGTCTTCTGCAGCAGCGTGAGCTGCGGCTGCACCTCGACGTTGAAGCGGCGCGATGCGCGAAAGAGAGACACCAGGACCTTGCCGAGCGAGATCTCCTTGAGTGGCCGGTCGAAGATGGGCTCGAGCACGACGCGGATCTCCGCTTCGAGCTCGTCCACGCGCGTGTCCGCCGGCACCCATCCCGACTCGATGTGGGCGGTGGCCACGCGGTGATAGTCGCGGCGGAAGAACGCGAGGAAGTTCTGCGCGAGGTAGCTCTTGTCCTTCTCGGAGAGCGTGCCCATGATGCCGAAGTCGAGCGCTATGTACTTGCCGTGGTTGGCCGGGTCGGTGGCTACGAAGATGTTCCCGGGATGCATGTCCGCGTGGAAGTAGCCGTCGCGGAACACCTGCGTGAAGAAGATCTCCACGCCCGCGCGCGACAGGCGTTTGAGGTCGATGCCCGCGGCGTTGAGCTCGTCCACGCGGCCGATGGGTATGCCGCGCATCCGCTCCATCACGAGCACTTCCTGGGTCGTGTAGTCCCAGTACACCTCGGGCACGAGCAGCAGCTGCGAGTGGCGGAAATTGCGGCGCAGCTGCGAGCAGTTCGCCGCTTCGCGCATGAGGTCGAGCTCGTCGCGCAGCGTCTTCTCGAATTCCCTCACGACTTCGCGCGGCTTCAGGCGCCGGCCGTCCGCGGAGAGGCGCTCGACGATTCCCGCGGCCGTGTCCATGAGCGCCAGGTCGTGCGAGATGATGTCCTCGATGCCCGGGCGCAGCACTTTCACGGCCACCGGCGTGCCGTTCGGAAGCTCGGCGAAGTGCACCTGCGCCACCGAGGCGCTGGCGGCGGGCTCGCGGTCGAACTTGACCAGGACCTCGTCCACGGGGCGGTGGTAGCAGCGGTGGAGTGTGGCCATCACGTCCTCCACCGGGAAGGGAGGAACGCGGTCCTGCAGCTTGGCGAGCTCATCGGCGATGTCGGGCGGCAGGAGGTCGCGCCGCGTGGAGAGCATCTGGCCGAACTTGACGAAGATGGGTCCAAGCCCTTCGAGCGCGAGTCGCAGGCGCACCGCGCGCGGCGTGGACAGGTCGCGCCAGAACAGCACGCGCCGCGACCACGGCCGCAGGAAGCGCACGCGCTCGTGCGACAGCAGGATGTCGTCGAGCCCGTAGCGCAGCGCGACCATCATGATGCGCAGGAAACGCAGGACCTTCATCCGGCCATTGTATCGGCACCGGACCTGGAGCCCGCTCCGGCGCGCGCGGTCGTCAGAACACGAACTTGGGCTTGCGGTTGCGGCGCGGACGGGTCATGGTCGTGGGCGGGGACGAGTCGGTGGGGTCGGCCAGGTCACCGGTGCGCAGAGTGCGTACCCGCGGCACGGTCAATGCCGCGGGCGGCGCAGGCTTCCTGGTCGTGCGTTTGCCGGCGGTCACGAACATACCCCCGCCGGCGACTTGCGCCGACTCACTTGGGCGCAGCGGGAAACTGGACGACCGGACCCTTGGGGTCCTGCCCCGGGGGCACGTAGGCCGGGGCGGGATTGCCCACCGGGCCCAGTTGCCGCACGAAGCGGTAGAACGCGCGCAGGTCCTGCTCGTGCATGTCGTGCAGCGCGAACCAGGGCATCGGCGGACGCGTCTGCAGCGTCTTCGCGCTCTTCACCCACTGGTCTTCGGTCATCTTCGAGAGGGCGAGACGAAGATTGGACGGATAGGTGGTTCCCCAGTCGCCCTTCCAGCCGAGGGCGTCGCCCAGCAGCCAATCCTTCTCGGGCACCTTGCCGCCGCTCGGTGCGTAGCCCGCGGTGTGGCAATCGTTGCAGCCGCCGATCTGGGCGATGTATCGCCCGCGGGCGACGCTCTTGTCGTCGGCCTTGGGGGTTGCCGCGGTGGCGTTAGCCATCGCGAAGGCGGCGGTCGCGAACATCGCGGCCAGGAAGACGTTGCGAGAGATCGACATCATGTTCTCCGTCGGAATGAGATTGGCAACTGAGTGGAAACCGAGTGAGCGGGGTTATTACGCGGCGCGTGCGATCTCGTCGTTCCACGGCCCCGCGAGTGCGGCGATGACCGGATGCACGTCGCGGGCCAACAGCCGCGCGATGGCCCCACGATTGCCGGCAACGGGCTTCCGCGCGAGCGTGAACCATCGCGCGAGCGGCGCGCTGCGCTCGTCCGCGTAGGCGGCGTAGGCGGCGCGCGTGAGCTCGAGTTGCATGAGGACGGCCGGAAACGGCGTGAGCGAGGGGCGGCGGCCCGCTGCGGTCACCTGCGGCATGACCGAAGGAATCGCGCGCGCGGCCTCGGCGAGCGTGCCCAGGCGATGCAGCGCGGTCGGGTCGGTCTCGCCCAGCACGGCGACGAGCGCGTAATTGGCGAACGCGTCCTTGAGCCACGGCAACGCAAAGGACGCACGCGCCTGGTCCGCGACGAGGCGCGCGAGCTCGTGCGCCATGAGCGCCTCGGCAAGCGGGCGCAGGTCCGGAACGCCCGCATCGCGCGGATGCGCACCGTGCACGGCGAGCACCTTGCGCAGCGCGGGACCCGGGAGCGCACGTGCGAGCTCGCGGCTTACGTCGAGCCACGCATCCGCGGGCTCGCTTCCCACCACGAGATGTCCCCGGTCGTCGTAATGCGCGATGCCATAGGCGGCAACCTCCGCGTAACGCGGCCAGTCCTCGCGCGAGAGCACCAGCAGCCGGAAGCGCGGCGTGAAGCGCAGCACCCGGCGCAGGTACCAGTACGCCTGCTCCGTGCGGCGCGCGATGCGCGCGGCCGCATCCTCGGTGCCGGCGCTTGCGGCGACGGTGAACGGGAACCACGGCAGCGGCTGCAGCCCGCTTTGCGGCCAGGCGAAGGGGGTGTCGAGCGCGGCGACCAGCGCGTCATCCGGCGTGCCCGCGAAATCTTCGATGTCCATTGCGACCTCGTGCGTTGAATTTGGCGTCGGCCTGTCTTGGCCTCGGCACGGGCGAATGATGGAATCGGGCGGCTTGCGGATGACTGACAAATCCGCAAAGCGGGCGCGAAGACCGCGCAAGCCATTGTTTCAAATAGCTAAAGCGTCTGGCGCACGGCCTCGGTCTCGGGCGACGGCTGGCGCCCGAGCACGATGGAGAGGAGCTCCCGGCAGCGACGGTACGCCGTCAGGGCGGCTGACGGATTGCCTTCCTCGCGCAGGCAGATCATGAGCCTGCGGTAGATCGCCTCGGCCAGATTGTCCACCTCGAGCGTGCGCTCGTAGAGCGCGCGGGCGCGTGACCACTCGCGCTCGCGCTCGAGGGCGTCGCCGGCGGCCAGGACCGCGCGCACCAGCTTGTTCTGCAGGCGGTCGCGCGCGGGGAGCGTCCACGGCAGCGGCGCATCGAGCGCCAGGAAGTGGCCGCGGTACAGCGCGAGCGCGGCGTCGACCCGGCCCGCATCGAGCGCCGCTTCGAACGCCCACACGTCCACCCACACGAGGTCGGGATTGAGAGAGAGCTTGCCGTCGGCGAGCTGCACGGCGCCCTCGATGTCCAGGAGCTTGCGCAGGCG
>CAZIZD010000450.1:0-3527 GCA_964543615.1 uncultured Alcaligenaceae bacterium
CGCCGATCCGGTCGGCATCGGCATGATGCTCGCCCCCATGGGCCTTGCGGCCGGTCCCGTCGTGCCGACGCGCGAATGGCGAGAGCTCTATGCCGCGCTCGACTGCGTCGCCGTCGCGGCCACGCATCCGTTCTACGTCGCGAGCGTGCGCGAGTTCGAGGCCGCGGGGCGGCCGATCGTGCCGTCAGCGCCGGTCGGACGCGAAGGCACCGCCGCATGGCTGCAGGCGATCGGCGAAGCCGCCGGCGTCGCGCAATCGTCCATCGACGCCGCGAAGGCGAAGGTACTGCCCGCCATCGAGGCGGCGCTCGCCCGCACGCCCATCCGCGGACGCATCACGCTGTCGGGATACGAAGGCTCGGAGCTCCTCGTCGCGCGACTTCTCGTGGAAAGCGGTGCGGACGTGCGCTACGTCGGCACCGCGTGCCCGCGCACGCCGTGGAGCGAGCCCGATCGCGAATGGCTCGCGTCGCGCGGCATCCACGTTCAATACCGTGCGTCGCTCGAGCAGGACCTGGCGGGGATGCGCGAATTCACGCCGGACCTCGCGATCGGCACCACGCCCGTCGTGCAGGCCGCGAAGGAAGCGTCGATTCCCGCGCTGTACTTCACCAATCTCATCTCCGCGCGTCCCTTGATGGGACCCGCGGGCGCCGGATCGCTTGCCGCCGTCGTCAACGCGGCGATGAGCAACAAGCCGCGCATGGACGAGATGAAGGCGTTCTTCGGCGACACCGGGACCGGCCATGCGGCCGGCGTATGGGAAGGCGTGCCCCGCGACCGGCCCGAGTTCCGCGAGCACTACAAGCGCCAGGTCGTGAAGATCGCCCGCATGAAAAAAGCCGAGGAGATGATCTAGTGCTGGTGCTCGATCACGACCGGGCAGGCGGCTACTGGGGCGCGGTGTACGTCTTCACCGCGATCAAGGGCCTGCAGGTGGTCATCGACGGCCCGGTGGGCTGCGAGAACCTGCCGGTCACCTCGGTGCTGCACTACACCGACGCGCTGCCGCCGCACGAGTTGCCGATCGTGGTCACCGGCCTCGCGGAGGAGCAGCTCGGCCGCGAGGGCACCGAAGGTGCCATGAAGCGCGCGCACGGCACGCTCGATCCCGACCTGCCCGCGGTGGTGGTGACGGGCTCGATCGCCGAGATGATCGGCGGCGGCGTCACGCCCGAAGGCACCAACATCATGCGCTTCCTTCCGCGCACGATCGACGAGGACCAATGGCAGTGCGCCAATCGCGCGCTGTATTGGCTCTGGACCGAATTCGGCAGCAAGCGCGGACCCACGCCCGCGGCCAAACCGCGCGCACCCGACGCCGACGGCGTGGTGCGCCCGCGCGTGAACATCATCGGACCTGCGTACGGGATGTTCAACGGCCCGTCCGACCTCCACGAGATCCGCCGCCTGATCGAGGGCATCGGCGCGCAGGTGAACATGACGTTCCCGCTGGGCTCGCACCTCGCGGACGTGCGCAACCTGGCCGACGCCGAGGTCAACGTCTGCATGTATCGCGAGTACGGGCGCATGCTGTGCGAGGCGCTCGACCGCCCCTATCTTCAGGCGCCCATCGGCCTTCACAGCACCACGAAGTTCCTGCGCTCGCTCGGCGAGCTGCTGGGGCTCGACCCCGAGCCCTTCATCGAGCGCGAGAAGCACACGACGATCAAGCCGCTGTGGGACCTGTGGCGGTCGGTGACGCAGGATTTCTTCGCGACCGCGTCGTTCGCCGTCGTCGCCAACGAAACCTACGCGCGCGGGCTCACGCACTTCCTGCACGACGAGCTCGGACTGCCCTGCGCGTTCTCGGTGTCCCGGATCGCCGGCGTGAAGCCCGACAACGACTCGGTGCGCACCCTCGTGCGCGAAAAGACGCCGCTCGTCATGTTCGGCAGCTACAACGAGCGCATGTACCTCGCGGAATGCGGGGCGCGCGCGACCTACATCCCGGCGTCGTTTCCGGGCGCCGTCATCCGGCGCCACACGGGAACGCCCTTCATGGGCTACGCCGGGGCGACGTACCTGGTGCAGGAAGTGTGCAACGCGCTGTTCGACGCGCTATTCCACATCCTGCCGCTCGCTACCGAGATGGACCGCGTGGATCCGACGCCGGCGCGACTGCACGAGGAGCTTCCCTGGGACGAGGAGGCGAAGGCCCTCTTCGACCGGTTGCTCGACGCGCAGCCGGTGCTCGTGCGGATCTCGGCGGCCAAGCGACTTCGCGATTCGGCGGAGCGCGCCGCGCGCAGCGCCGGCAAGGCGAGCGTGACGAAGCAGATTTTGCAGTCGACGATGGCATGACCAAGGAGAGCCTGCGATGACGCAACGGATGAAACGCGACCAAAGGAACTACGTCCTGCTGTCGCTCGTGATGTTTCCGCCGCTGTTCATGGCGAGCTTCGTCTCGCGCATGCGGGGCGGCGGAGCCGCCGGGAGCTCGCTCCTGCGCGATGCCGCCGCCGACGCACGCTCCGCCATAGGGATCGCCCTCACGGACGCGTGAACGACGGCTGAATCGAATTCGCCCGGAGGTCCGGGCGGACGTCGCCGCGGCGCAAGCCGCGGCGGCGATCCCAGCCGCGCGGGATTGGCGCGGTAACGCCGAAAGGCATGCAGCAAAAGGGTTGCCTCATGGCTGAGAAGAATGGTTCGCTGTCTGGGCTGACCGAAGCGGAGGCGAAGGAGTTTCACAGCGTCTTCATGACGAGTTTCATCATCTTCACGGTGATCGCTATCGTCGCGCACATTCTCGCGTGGCAGTGGCGTCCGTGGCTCCCCGGAGCCAAGGGATACGCGTCATTGATGGACAGTGTGAACGTCGCCGTCAGCTACGTGCTGCCGTACGTTGGATAAGGAGGAGACGACATGTGGCGCATCTGGCTTCTGTTCGATCCGCGGCGAGCGCTCGTCGCGCTGTTCATTTTCCTGTTCGCGTTGGCGCTCGTAATCCACTTCATCCTGCTTTCGACAGACCGCTTCAACTGGCTGGACGGCTCCAAGGGTCGCGCGGCGGCATCGCAGATGTCGCCCGTGCCCGCACCGGCACCGGCTCAGAAGTAGCGCAGCAGCACGAGGGCGGCGGGCGCGGTCCGGGCATCACGCCGGAACGCGTCCCGCGGCCCAGCTTTCAAGCAATGGAACGCTTGCACTCGAGGATGCCGTCATGGCCATGCTGAGCTTCGAACGAAAGTACCGCGTACGCGGCGGGACCCTCATCGGCGGTGACATGTTCGACTTCTGGGTCGGGCCGTTCTATTGCGGATTCTTCGGGGTCACGACTATCTTCTTCACCATCGTCGGCGTGGCGATGATCCTGTGGGGCGCGGCCAACGGTCCGACGTGGAACCTCTGGCAGATCAACATCGCGCCGCCCGACCTGAGCTACGGACTCTCCTTCGCGCCGCTCATGGAAGGCGGCTTGTGGCAGCTCATCACGGTGTGCGCGCTCGGCGCGTTCGTCTCGTGGGCGCTGCGCGAGGTCGAGATCTGCCGCAAGCTCGGCATGGGCTTCCACGTGCCCTTCG
>CAZIZD010000451.1:0-3526 GCA_964543615.1 uncultured Alcaligenaceae bacterium
ATTCGTACGACGGCGAGCTCTCGACGTACCACGCGAACACCGCGCGCGACACTTCGAATGACGCGGCGGCAAGGAGTCCGCCGATGAGCCCGTGCCGCCACTTCACGGGCCGCGCGGGAGCCGCGACGTAGAGGAGGGTGAATCCGATCACCGCGATCGCGAACGTGACGACGTGCACGATCCCCAGGGTCGTCTGCCCCGCGAGCGACAGCGGCTGCACCGTGATGGTGAGGATCCAGCGGATGAGCCAGATCGCCGCGCCGACCAGAACCGGTCCCGCGGTCACGCCGATCGTATGGAGCACCACCCTGCGCAGGATGGGGCGCCGCTTCTTGATGCCCCAGATCTCGTTGATCTCGGTCTCCACCGAATCGACCACCAGCGCCGCGGTCACGATGACGAAGAAGATCCAGAACCCCCTGACGCTCGCCGCCTGCTGCGCGAGCCCCACGACGTACGTGCGGACCACCGTCGAGGCGGTGTCGGGCAGCATGTAGCGCAGGAGGAAGTTCTCGAGGACGCGCAGGAAGTCCTCGAAGACCGGGAACTGCGCCGCGAAGGCGAATGCCACCGTGGCAAGCGGTACGATGCCCAGGATGGTGGTGAACGCGAGTCCGCCGGCCGAGCGCGTCCAGCCGACGCCATTGAGGCGCCGGATCACGCGGCGCACGAGCGCGATGGGACCTACGAAGGCCATCCGGGAGTGTGTGACAAGGGGGAGCGGCGATTATCGCAAATGCGATGCCGTTCGAATGCGTAAGGTTGCAATCCCGTGCATCGACCCAATCTCGCTTCCGTTCCCGAAGGAGACCTCATGAGCCAAGCAGACCTCAACGTTTCGCCCGCAACGCGCGAGGCCGCCGTGCTGGGCGGCGGATGCTTCTGGTGCCTCGACGCCGTGTTCCGCGACCTTGACGGTGTCGAGAGCGTCGAGTCGGGTTACGCGGGCGGTCGTGGCGCCAGCCCCACGTATGAAGAAGTGTGCGGGGGCCGCACGGGGCATGCCGAGGTCGTGAGAGTCACGTTCGATCCCGCGAAGATCGACTATCGCGACCTGCTCGGCGTGTTCTTCTCCATCCACGACCCGACCACCAAGGACCGTCAGGGCAACGACGTGGGCACGCAATACCGTTCCGTGATCTTCGCCCAGTCGCCGGAGCAGGAGGCCGCGGCTCGCGAGGTGATCGGTCGCATCACGCGCGAGAATCTCTTCGGCAAGCCGATCGTGACGGAGGTCGCGGGGGCTGCGCCCTTCTATCCGGCCGAGGATTACCACCAGGATTACTTCGAGCGCAACGGCGGGCAGCCGTACTGCATGTTCGTCGTGGCGCCCAAGGTCGCGAAGTTCCGCAAGTCCTTCGCGGAACGGCTGAAGCAGAAGCGCTAGCTCCTGCGCGCGGCGGAGCGGCTCACGAACCCGCCCGCCGCGAGGCAGGTTCCGACCGCCCAGAACACCGGCGTGAGTCCCACGGTCGAGCCGAGTGCGCCGAACGTGAGCGGCACCGTGACGGCCATCGCCTGCACCAGCGACATGCGCACGCCCGCCGCCTCGCCCATCCGGCCCGGCGGCGCGTGCGTGTGCAGAAGCGACATGATCATCGGCTGGCTCATGCCCAGGCCGAGGCCAAGGCCGAACGACAGCGCCATGAGCGTCGGCGCGGTGGTCGAGAACGGGAACACGAAGTAGACGAGGCCGCCGATCACGAGCGCGCCCGTGAGCACCTGGTATTCGTTCGCGCGCCGCGCGATCCACGGCATCAGGAGCCGCACGAGGAACGTCGCCGCGCCGAACGAGCCCAGGATGAGCCCGATGGCGGAGGCCGACAGTCCGATCTGTGTGCCATACACGGGGATCACGATCTGGTGCAGGTCCCAGGCCATCGAGAGCAGCACGTTGATGGTGAACACGCGGCGCAAGGTGCGGTGCCGCAGGAGCGCGATCGCACCGCCCGCCATGCTGCGCGTGTGCGCGGGATGCGGCCCGGGCAGGTCCACCATGCGGCGGCCGAGCACGACGATCGGCACCAAGGGCATCAATGCCAGGAGCGCGAACGCAACCTTGAAGCCGCCGTGATCGATGGTGAAGCCCAGCACGAGCGGCGCCAGGAACCCGGAGATCGAGTAGCCGAGCGCGAGCAGGCTGAAGTTCTGAGCACGCTCGGAAGGCGGCCCGAGCTCGCCGGTGGCGTTCTGCGCGGCCACCTGGCCGATCATGAAGGAGAACCCGACCACGCACGCGCTGACGAGCAGCACGGCCAGTCCGGAGAAGACGAGCGGCAGCAGCGAGCCGATCACGAGCCCCATCGACCCGAACAGCATCGGCTTGCGCGCGCCGACACGGTCGGAGAACCGCCCCGCCGCGACGGCGCACAGCATGGGCAGCAGCGCGTACAGCGCGAGAATGAGTCCGACCGTTGCCGTGGAAGCGCCCTCGCGCAACGCCTGCAGGGTCACCGTCACCCGGCTGCCCGAGAGCCCCACGTGGTTGAGCGTGCCGAGCGCGACGAGCGCGACGAGCGTGGGATTGCGGCCGAAAAGACGCGTCACGGCGCGAGCCGCCGGATCCGCCAGCCGGATGCATCCTGCAAATAAACGACGCGATCGTGGAGCCGCGAGGGGCGGCCCTGCCAGAACTCGAAGGTAGCGGGAACCACGCGGTAACCGCCCCAATGCGGCGGCCTTGGCACCGCGTCGCCCGGAAACTGGCGGTCGGCGTCGGCAAAGCGGGCCTCGAGGGCGCCGCGGTCCGGCAGGGTCTCGCTCTGCGGCGAGGCCCACGCGCCGATGCGCGACATGCGCGGACGGACGCGCCAGTAGGCATCGGCGGCCGCATCGTCGACGACTTCGACGGCCCCCTCGATGCGCACCTGCCGCTCGAGCTCCGGCCAGAAGAAGAGGATTGCAGCCGCGGGGCGCGCATCGAGCTCGCGGCCCTTGCGGCTCTTGTGGTTCGTGTAGAAGACGAAGCCGCGCGAATCGGCTTCCTTCAGCAGCACCACGCGCGCGGAGGGACGGCCTTGCGCATCCACGGTACACAGGGACATCGCGTTGGGCTCGGGCACCTGCGCGGTCTGTGCCTCCGCGAACCAATGCCGGAACTGCGCGAACGGATCGGCGGCGACCTCCCGCTCGTCGAGGGAGGCGCGCTTGTATTCGGTGCGAAGGCCGGCGAGATCGAGGGGTTCGGGCATGGTGGTGAGGCGCACGCGATGCGCCAGGCAAGATTCTACGGCACGCCCGCCCCCGATCCCTTGCGCCAGGAGGAAGCCCGCACGTACGCGCGGCGCAACACTCCCTCGAAAATCACGCGATCTTCCCTCTGAAAACGCCCTACTCCATTGGGAAAATGCGGTATAGTCGGCCGCGATGGAATGGTGCCTGCGACAGGACGGCCCGCTCCAGGCCGATCGGCGAAAGTCAGATCGCTACAAACGACAGGAAGGAGACCTATGGCTACTGCCAAGAAAGCTGCGAAGAAGCCCGCCGCCAAGAAGGCCGCCGCGAAGAAGCCCGCTGCAAAGCGCAA
>CAZIZD010000452.1:0-1995 GCA_964543615.1 uncultured Alcaligenaceae bacterium
CCCAGCTCTTGCCGGGACTCACGAGCGGCGCGAGCTTGCGCTTGCCGAACGTGCGCCCCGCGAAATACGCCGCGGTGTCCGCGATCCACACGACCGCCATGGCGGCGAGCACGAGCCAGGGCGAGCGCGCCTGCATCTGCACCAGCGCCATCCACGCGCCGAGCAGCACCACGTAGCCCACGAGCGCCATCGCGATCTTGCCTTGCGTCGGCCATCGGCGCACGACCCACGGTGGCGCGACGAAGATCCAGAAGAGCGACGCTAAGCCGCATCCCGCGTACACGAACGCGGGAGGCCATCCGCCCTCGAAGGCCGCCAGCGGGGCGTTGAACAGCGCGACGCCGGTGCCGACGACCGCAGAAAGGAAGGCCTTCCGTGCTCCTCCGCCCAGTCCCACGAGCCGGCACCACTCAGCGCCTGCGAATGCAACGACGAGGAGCATCAGCGCAGCCCACGCGCGAGGGGGCAGCAGGAAGAGCGCCGCCAGGACGGCGGGGATCAGCACGACCGCCGTCAGGATGCGGGTTCCTAGCACAGGGGACGCGATGCGCTATGCACTCTGCGCCGAGCGCACTTGCTCGCTCGTGCGGCCGAAGCGGCGCTCGCGACTGCGATACGAGGCGATCGCGGCGTCGAGCGCGGCTGCGTCGAAGTCGGGCCACAGGAGCTCGGTGAAGTAGAGCTCCGTGTATGCGAGCTGCCACAGCAGGAAGTTGCTGATGCGCTGCTCGCCGCCCGTGCGGATGAAGAGATCGGGCTCGGGCGCGTAGTTCATCGCAAGATAGGGATCGAAGGCGTGCGCCGGGACGGGCCCGTCGCCGAGACTCTCCGGATGCTCCGCGAAATAGCGCTGCGCGGCCTGCGCGATGTCCTGCCTTCCGCCGTAGTTGGCGGCCACCGTGAGCGTGAGCCGCGTGTTGCGAGCGGTGAGCGCTTCGCCGGCCGCAATGAGCTCACGGATGCGCGGCTGGAACCGGGCAAGGTCGCCGACGACCTTGAACCGGATGTCGCTCTCGTGGAGCTTGGCGACCTCCTGATCGAGGGCGCGCATGAAGAGCTCCATCAGGATGGAGACCTCGTCGGCCGGACGCCGCCAGTTCTCGCTCGAGAACGCGAACAGCGTGAGGAACTCGACGCCGCGCTCGATGCACGCGCGCACGGTGGCGCGCACCGACTCGACCCCGCGGCGATGGCCTGCCACGCGCGGAAGGAGACGCTGCTTCGCCCAGCGGCCGTTGCCGTCCATGATGATGGCGACGTGACGCGGCACGCTTCCCGAATCCGGGATGCCCTGCGTGGAACTGACAAAGGCCTCAGGCACGGCGGCGGCCCAATGCGTTTGCGCGAACGGTGGCGCCCATTGGAACGGCGAAAGCGCGAGCGTGGAGACTCACCATCAAATCGCCATGAGATCCGCTTCCTTCGCCGCCATGAGCTTGTCGATCTCGGCGATGTAGCGGTCGGTCATCTTCTGCAGGTCGGTGAGGGCGTGGCGCTCGTCGTCCTCGGAGACTTGCTTGTCCTTGAGGAGCTTCTTCAGGTGTTCGTTGGCATCGCGGCGGATGTTGCGCACCGCCACGCGCGCGGCCTCGGCCTCGCGGTGCACGACCTTCCCCAGCTCTTTGCGGCGCTCCTCGGTCATCGCCGGCATGGGAATGCGGATGATCTCGCCGGCGGTCGCGGGATTGACGCCGAGATCGCTGTCGCGAATGGCCTTCTCCACCACCGGGATCATCTTCTTCTCCCACGGCTGGACGGAGATGGTACGGGCGTCGGCCAGCGTCACCGCCGCAATCTGGCTGAGCGGCATCGACGAGCCGTAGTAGTCGACGTGGATGTGATCGAGCAGCCCCGTGTGCGCGCGGCCGGTGCGGATCTTGGCGAAGTCGTGCTTGAGCGCCTCGATGGACTTCCCCATCTTCTGTTCCGCGGACTTCTTGACGTCGTTGATCATGCGAGCCTCGACGAATATCAACAATGAACGAGCGTGCCCTC
>CAZIZD010000452.1:2005-3516 GCA_964543615.1 uncultured Alcaligenaceae bacterium
GCCCATCACGACGCGCGACAGCGCGCCCGGCACGAAGATCGAGAACACCTTGAGCAGCATGTTCTGGTCGCGGCACAGCGCGAGCGCCGTGGCGTCCATCACCTTCAGGTTCTTGACGATCGCCTCGTCGAACGTGAGCGTGATGTAGCGGCGCGCACTCGTGTCCTTCATGGGGTCGGCCGTGTACACGCCGTCGACTTTGGTGGCCTTGAGCACGATGTCGACACCCATCTCGCGTCCGCGCAGCGCGGCCGCGGTGTCCGTCGTGAAGAACGGGTTGCCGGTGCCTGCCGCGAAGATCACGACCTTGCCTTCCTCGAGATGGCGCAGCGCGCGGCCGCGGATGTACGGTTCGGCGACCTGGTCGATGCGCAGTGCCGACTGCACGCGCGACTCGACGCCTGCGCGGCGCAGCGCGTCCTGCAGCGCGAGCGCGTTCATCAGCGTGGCGAGCATGCCCATGTAATCGGCGGTCGCGCGATCCATGCCGGCTGCGCCCGGCGCCACGCCGCGGAAGATGTTGCCTCCGCCGATGACGATGGCGATCTGCACGCCGGCGCGCAGCACCTCGGCGATCTCGGCGACGATGCGGTCGATGGTCTCGCGCTCGATCCCGTACGAATCGTCGCCCATGAGCGCCTCGCCCGAGAGCTTCAAGAGGATGCGGCGGTAGGCCGGCACACCTGCCGGCTTGGCCGCCGGGGCGACGGCCGGCATCGGTGCGGCCGCGGTGGGCGCGTTCATCGATCGAACCTCACACGAAAAGAAGGGGCCGACCCGCGTGCGATGCACATCAAGTCGCGCCCCTTTGCCATGGGAATTGTCCTCAGGCCTTGGCCATCGCAGCGACTTCGGCCGCGAAGTCGTCCTTCTTCTTCTCGATGCCTTCGCCTACGACATAGAGCGTGAAGCCGTTGACGGTCGCGCCCTTGCCCTTGACGAGCTGCTCGACCGTCTGCTTGCCGTCGCCCTTGACGAAGGCCTGCGCGAGAAGCGTGACTTCGGACAGGAACTTGGCCACCGCGCCCTCCACCATCTTCTCGACGATGTTCGCGGGCTTGCCGGATTCGGCGGCGCGCGCGGAGGCGATTTCCCGCTCCTTCGCGACGACTTCGGCCGACACGCCGGTCTTGTCCACCGCGAGCGGCTTCGACGCCGCGATGTGCATCGCGATGTCCTTGCCGAGCTGCGGATCGCTGCCGCCCGTGACGTCCACCATCACGCCGATCTTGACGCCGTGGACGTACGAGGCGAGCGCGCCCTTGGCGGCCGTGCGCACGAATCGGCGGATCGACATGTTCTCGCCGATCTTCTGCACGAGCGCCACGCGGCGCGCCTCGATCGTCTCGCCGGACGCGAGCTTGCCGGCGGCGAGCGCTTCCACGTCGGCCGGGTTGTCGCGGGCCACCACCTGCGCGACCTCCTGCGCGAACGCCTTGAAGTCGTCGTTGCGCGCCACGAAGTCGGTCTCGCAGTTGACCTCGACCATGGCGGCGCTGCGGCCGTCGGCC
>CAZIZD010000453.1:0-3496 GCA_964543615.1 uncultured Alcaligenaceae bacterium
GCGCGCGATCTTCCTGTCGAGCTCGCGCTCGCGGGCGTGCACAACGTGCGCAACGCCCTGGCGGCCATCGCCGTCGGACGCGAGGTTGGCGTGGCCGACGATGCGATCGTGCGCGCGCTCGCGGAGTTCCGCGGCGTGGGCCGACGCTTCCAGCGCCACGAGCTCGACTTCGACGGCCGCAAGTTCACCCTCATCGACGACTACGGCCATCATCCCGTCGAAATGGCCGCCACCCTCGAGGCCGCGCGCGCGAGCTTCCCGGGCCGCCGTCTCGTGCTCGCGTTCCAGCCGCATCGCTACACGCGCACGCGCGACCTCTTCGAGGACTTCGTGCGCATTCTCTCGACCGCCGACGCGCTGGTGCTCGCCGACGTGTATCCCGCGGGCGAGGCGCCCATCGTCGCCGCGGACGGACGCGCGCTCGCACGCGCCGTGCGCGTGGCGGGCAAGGTCGAGCCGGTGTTCGTCGAGGACATTGCCGACCTGCCGCAAACCCTTCGCACCCTCGTGCACGACGGCGACGTCGTGGTCACCATGGGCGCGGGCTCGATCGGGGCTGCCGCCGCGCAGCTTGCGCAATGATGATGACCGAGCCCACCCGATTCGAGAGGCTTCGCGGCCGGCTCGCGCACGACGTCCCGCTCGCGAAGTACACCAGCTGGCGCGCGGGCGGTCCGGCCGACACGCTCTATCTTCCGGCCGATCGCGACGACCTCGCGGCCTTCCTGCGCCGGTTGCCTGCCGACGAGCCGGTGACGCCGCTCGGTCTTGGCAGCAACACGCTCGTGCGCGACGGCGGCGTGCGCGGCACGGTCGTCGTCATGCACGATTCGGGCGCGAAGATCGCGATGGGGGAGGGCGAAACTTCGGGCCTCGTCTACGCGCAGGCGGGCGCCGCGAGCCCCAAGCTCGCACGCTTTGCCGCGACCCACGGCTACGCCGAGGCCGAGTTCCTCGCAGGCGTCCCGGGCACGGTGGGCGGCGCGCTCGCGATGAACGCCGGATGCTACGGCGGCGAGACGTGGCGCTACGTCGAGCGGGTTGAGGTGCTCACGCGCGGCGGCGAGTTCGCGCTGCGCACGCCCGGCGACTACGACATCGGCTATCGCCACGTGGCGCCTCGAGACGCGAGCCTGCACGGCGAGATCTTCACCGCCGCGTGGTTCCGCTTCCCGCCGGGCGACGGCGCCGCGGCCCGCGCGAGGATCAAGGAGCTTCTCGCCCGACGCATCGCCTCGCAGCCGCTGTCGATGCCCAACGCCGGCAGCGTGTTCCGCAATCCGCCCGGCGATCACGCCGCGCGCCTCGTCGAGTCGTGCGGGCTCAAGGGCTTCGCGATCGGCGGTGCCCGCGTGTCGGAGATGCACGCGAACTTCATCGTCAATCCGGGCGGCCGGGCAAGAGCCGCCGACATCGAGGCGCTGATCCTGCACGTGCGCGAGACGGTGAAGGCCAGGACCGGCGTCGAACTCGTGCCCGAAGTGCGCATCGTGGGAGAGGGACCGTGAGCGGGTTCGGCAAGGTCGCCGTGCTGCTCGGCGGGCCGTCCGCCGAGCGCGAGGTGTCGCTCATGTCGGGCAACGGCGTGCTCGCGGCGCTGCGCGAAAAGGGCGTGGACGCGCATCCGTTCGACCCCGCGGAGCGCGACCTGTGGCAACTGCGAAGCGAGGGATTCGCGCGCGTGTTCATCGCGCTGCACGGACGCTTCGGCGAGGACGGCACCGTGCAGGGCGCGCTCGAGACGCTCGGCATTCCCTACACGGGCAGCGGCGTGATGGCCTCGGCGCTGGCGATGGACAAGTGGCGCACCAAGCTCGTGTGGCTCGCGAGCGGCATTCCCACGCCGCGCTATCGCGTGGTCGACGCGGCCACCGACTGGATGAAGGTGGTGGCCGAGGTCGGCCTGCCGCTGATCGTCAAGCCCGCGCGCGAAGGCTCCACCATCGGCATCACCAAGGTGACCAAGGTCGACCACGACGAGCTCGCCCTCGCGTACGCCGACGCCGCGAAGCACGATCCGCTGGTGCTCGTCGAGGAGTTCGTGCAGGGCCGCGAGCTCACCGCCTCGATCGTCAACGGCGTGGCGCTGCCGCTCATCCGCATCGAGGCGCCGGGCGGCAACTACGATTACCACAGCAAGTACTTCTCGGACGAGACGCGCTATCACTGCCCCGCGGGCCTGCCAGATGCGCAGGAGATGGAGATCCGCGCGACGTGCCTGCGCGCGTTCGAGGTGGTCGGCTGCTCGGGATGGGGAAGGCTCGATCTCATCCTGCGCGACGACGGCTCGTACTCGCTGCTGGAGGTGAACACCTCGCCCGGCATGACCGGCCACAGCCTCGTGCCGATGGCCGCGAAGGCGGCGGGGATGTCGTACGCGGACCTCTGCGTCGAGATACTGCGCGGCGCGAGGACCGGTCACGCCGGAAGCGGAGCACCCCATGTGGGATGACGCGAAGCAGATGAACGCGCTCGCCGCCACGCTCGCCGCGCTTGCCGTCGCCGGCCTCCTCGCTGCGCTCGTGACGTACGCGGTGCGCCAGTCCGCCTTCGCCTTCCGCGAGGTCGTGGTCACAACGCCGCTCGATCGCGCCAACGGCGCGCATCTCGAGGCGGTGATCCGCGCGGAGCTCGCCGGCACGTTCTTCACCATGGATCTCGCGCGTGCGCGGCGCGCGCTCGCGGGCGTGCCGTGGGTCCGCGATGCCGGATTGCGCCGTCACTGGCCCGACCGCCTCGAGGTCACCATCGAGGAGCACACGCCGCTCGCCCGCTTCAACGACGGCGAGTTCGTCAGCGCGCGCGGCGAGGTCTTCCAGGCGGAGTCGCGCGACGAGCTGCCGCGCTTCGCGGGTCCCGAGGCGCGCGCCGGCGAGATGGTCGAGCGCTACCGCGCATGGTCCGAGGCGCTGCGGCCCCTCGCCCTCGGCGTGGGCGAGCTGCGCCTCTCGCCGCGCGGCGGATGGCGCGTCCAGGTGGTCAACGCAACGGGCGGGTCGCTCGCGCTCGAGCTCGGCCGCGAGGATGCCGACGCGCGCTTCGCGCGGTTCGTGTCCGCCTATCGGCAGACGATTGCCACGCTCGAGCGCAACGGCACGCGCGTAGACGTGGTCGATCTGCGCTATCGCAACGGCTACGCGGTGCGCGTCCCCGCGTTCCGCGAGAGGGGCGTGAAGCCTCCCGAGCGCGAGCCGCCCCCGAAGCGCGCTGTGCGCAAGGTTGATCCATGAAGAACGGAACGGCATGAAGGACAACAAGAACCTGATCGTCGGGCTCGACATCGGCACCTCGAAGATCGTCGCCATCGTCGCGGAGATCTCGCCCGAGGGCGTGATGAACGTGATCGGCCTCGGCTCGCAGCCGTCGCGCGGCCTCAAGAAGGGCGTGGTCGTCAACATCGAGACGACCATGGCCTCGATCCAGCGCGTGCTGGAAGAGGCCGAGCTCATGGCCGACTGCCAGATCAAGGAGGTCTACACGGGCATCGCCGGCAGCC
>CAZIZD010000454.1:0-3480 GCA_964543615.1 uncultured Alcaligenaceae bacterium
TGATCTTGCCGTCGCCGACGTTGCTGAACAGAGTCCCGATGCGCCGCGTGCCCCCCGCGAAGAACCACTCGTTGAAGCGGTCGAAGTAGTAGTTGTTGACGAGCACGGTGTAGATGCCGCCCAGACCCCTGGCGATGCGCGCGGGCATGGCGGGATTGAAGAGATACAGGTACACGGCGGAGCCCACGCCCGCCAGCGCGATCCACAGCACCGGCGACGTGAGGCTGTGAACGATCATCGCCCCCGCGCCGTGCCAATCCTGCTTGAGCTTGCCGAGCACGTCGTGCTCCGGCAGCACGAAGATCGACGAGCCGAAGTAGTTGCCGTAGAGCAGCGGCTCGATTGCGACCCAGCCCGCGAGCACCGACGGAATGGCAAGCAGGATCAACGGCACGGTCACGACCCACGGGCTCTCCTTGGGATCGCCATGGTGCTCGTCGTGGCCGTGCTCGCCGTGCTCGTCGTGCGCGTGGTCGTCGTGATGCGCGGCCGGAACCGGCGGGTTGCGGAACCGCTCCTCGCCGTGGAACGTCATGCAGATCTGGCGGAAGGTGTAGAAGCTCGTCACGAACACGCCGACGATCACGCAGGCGTACGCGTAGCCGTGGCCCCAGACCGAGGAGGCATGCACCGCCTCGATGATCGAGTCCTTGGAGAAGAAGCCGGCGAAGGGCGGGATGCCGCACAGCGCGAGGCTTCCGATCAGCATGGTGAGGTACGTGACGGGCATGTACTTGCGCAGCCCGCCCATGTTGCGCATGTCCTGCTCGTGGTGCATGGCGATGATCACCGAGCCCGCGCCGAGGAACAGGAGCGCCTTGAAGAAGGCGTGCGTCATGAGGTGGAACATGCCGCCCGCGTACGCCGACACGCCAAGCGCGACGGTCATGTAGCCGAGTTGCGAGAGCGTCGAGTACGCGACCACGCGCTTGATGTCGAACGCGACCATGCCGAGGATGCCGAGGAACAGCGCGCCCGTGGCGCCGATCACCGTGACGAATCCCAGCGCCGTGGCCGAGTGCTCGAACAGCGGGCTCATGCGGGTGACCATGAAGATACCGGCGGTGACCATCGTGGCCGCGTGGATCAGCGCCGAGATGGGCGTGGGACCTTCCATCGAGTCCGGCAGCCACACGTGCAGCGGGACCTGCGCGCTCTTGCCCATCGCGCCCACGAAGAGGCAAATGCAGGTCACGGTCATGAGCGACCACTCCGCGCTGCCCCACAGGTTGATCGTGGCGCCGGCGAGCTCGGGCGCCTTGGCGAACACCGGCGCGTAGTCGAGCGATCCGAAGTGGGCAAGCACGAGGCCGATGCCGAGGATGAATCCGAAGTCGCCCACGCGGTTGGCGAGGAAGGCCTTGAGGTTGGCGTAGATCGCCGTCGGCCGCTTGAACCAGAAGCCGATCAGCAGGTACGACACGAGGCCCACCGCTTCCCAGCCGAAGAAGAGCTGCAGGAAGTTGTTGCTCATGACCAGCATGAGCATCGAGAACGTGAAGAGGCAGATGTAACTGAAGAAGCGCGAGTAGCCGTCGTCGTCGGCCATGTACCCGATGGTGTAGACGTGCACCATGAGCGACACGAAGGTGACGACGATCAGCATGAGCGCCGTGAGCGGGTCGATGAGGAAGCCGACCGCCATCTTCACGTCGCCGGTGACCGCCCAGACGTAGAGGTCGCCGTTGAACGTGTTGCCGGCCTGGACGTCGCGGAAGATCACGACGGACAGGACGAACGAAACCGCGACGGCGAGGATCGTGATCCAGTGCGACGCGGCCCGCGGCATCTTGCGGCCCCACAGGCCGACGAGGATCGCGGCGGCCAGCGGGACCAGCGGGACGGCGAGGTAGACGGACTGCATGCTAGCCCTTGAGGTTGCCCAGGTCCTCGACGTCGATCGAGCCCGCGTTGCGGAACAGCAGCACGAGGATCGCGAGGCCGATGGCCGACTCCGCGGCCGCGACGGTCAGGATGAAGAAGACGAAGACCTGGCCGGACATGTCGCCCAGGTAGCGCGAGAACGCGATGAAGTTGAGGTTGACCGCGAGCAGCATGAGCTCGATGGCCATGAGCAGGATGATGACGTTCTTCCGGTTGAGGAAGATGCCGGCCATGCTGATGGCGAAGAGAATGGCGCCCAGCACGAGAAAATGCGCCAGCGTAGGCGCTGTCAGGAGTGACACGTCGTCTTCCCTCTTTATTCTTGCTTTTCCACGGGCAGGTCGATGAGGCGGACGCGATCCTTCCGCCGCACCCTCACCTGCTGGCCTGGATCCTGGTGCTTCGTTTCCCTGCGCGTGCGATGGGTGAGCGCGATGGCCGCGATGATCGCGACCAGCAGCACCACCGCCGCCACTTCGAACGGGTACACGTAATCGACGTAGATGAGCTTGCCGAGCGCCTTCGTGTTGCTGCCCTCCGGCGGCGGCGGCGCGATGTCAGCGCCCACGCTGCTGCCGATGACGACCAGCGCCATCTCGATCAGCACCAGCAACCCCACGGTCGCCCCCACGGGGATGTAGCTCCGGAAATTCTTGCGCAGGTTGTCGAAGTTGACGTCGAGCATCATCACGACGAACAGGAACAGCACCATGACCGCGCCCACGTAGACGAGCACGAGGGTGATGGCCAGGAACTCGGCGCGCAGCAGGAGCCAGACCCCGGCCGCGGTGAAGAAGCAGAGCACGAGCCACAGTGCGGCGTGCACGGGGTTGCGCGTCGTGACGACACGCAGCGCCGCGAAGATCAGGATCGCGGCGAAGACGTAGAAGATGGCGGTCGAGAAGGCCATGGTCATCGATAGCGGGCGTCTTCTTCCCGGTCCTTGGCGATCTGCGCCTCGTACCGGTCCCCCACCGCCAGCAGCATCTCCTTGGTGTAGTAGAGATCGCCCCGCTTCTCGCCGTGGTACTCGAGAATGCGCGTCTCGACGATCGAGTCGACCGGGCAGCTCTCCTCGCAGAAGCCGCAGAAGATGCACTTGGTGAGGTCGATGTCGTAGCGTGTCGTGCGCCGGGAGCCGTCGTCGCGCTGCTCCGACTCGATGGTGATGGCCAGCGCCGGGCACACCGCCTCGCACAGCTTGCACGCGATGCAGCGCTCCTCGCCGTTGGGATAGCGGCGCAGCGCGTGCAGGCCGCGGAAGCGCGGGCTCTGCGGCGTCTTCTCCTCGGGGAACTGGATCGTCACCTTGCGGGCGAAGAAGTACCCGCCCGTGAGCCACATGCCCTTCAGGATCTCCCAGAGGACCCAGGTGCCGACGAATTGGCGAACGCGAGCTAGCATGGGTTCAGTGGAAGAGATGCGCGAAGCGCGTCTGCATCATGGCGCCGATGAAGATGATCAAGACGAGCGTGACCGGGATGAACACCTTCCAGCCGAGCCGCATGATCTGGTCGTAGCGATAGCGCGGGAAGGTGGCGCGGAACCACAGGAAGCAGAACAGCAGGAAGGCGACCTTGCCGATCAGCCACAGCG
>CAZIZD010000455.1:0-3463 GCA_964543615.1 uncultured Alcaligenaceae bacterium
GTCGACAACGAACACAAGGAAATCGACCAGGGGATCACGGTCACCATGGCGCTGCACGGCACGGATCGGCTCAACGCATTCGCCGCCCGCAACGAGCGCCTGCACATCCGCTCGCCGCGCTATACGCACGACCCCGCTGTGCTCGCCCGGCTGTCGCGGTTCACCGCCATCAACTCCGCGATCGAAGTGGATCTCACCGGACAGATCAACGGCGAGACGGCGGGGGGCGCGCACATCGGGACCATCGGGGGCCAGGGCGACTTCATGCGGGCAGCCATGCGGTCGCCGGGCGGGCGGTCGATCATCGCGCTTCCGGCCACCGCCGCGCGCGGCGCCAGATCGCGCATCGTCGCGCGCATCGAAGACGGCGTCGTCACGACACCGCGCGCGGATGCCGACGTGATCGTGACCGAGCACGGGATTGCCGAGCTGCGCGGCCGCACGCTCGCGGAACGCGCGCACGCCCTCATTAGCATCGCCGCGCCGCAATTCCGCGACGCGCTCACGGCCGCGGCCGAAAGGCTCGTCTGAAGATGCGACGCATGCCGAGGTTGCAGGCCGCCACACCCGTTCGAGAAGACCCGCGACCGCGGGCGAGGCACGGGCAATTCGAAGCTGCGAAGGCAGCGTCGATCAATCGCAAAGGAGGAATTTCGATGGCAAGTTCCAAGCTCTTGACCGGGATCGTCGCCGCCTGGCTCGGCACCATCCCGATGACGGCGCTCGCACAGGGAAGCGTGGTCTTTCACGGCGTCGGCGGCGTGGCCGGGAAGGCCTACACCGACAACATCATGCCGGTCTTCGAAAAGGCCACGGGTATCAAGGTGCAGTACGTCCCCGGGACGATCCTCGAGGGCCTCACAAAGGTCGAGGCCCAACGCAACAATCCCAATGTCGACATCGTCGTCATCACCGACGAGACGTACGCGCAGTATCGCCAGAAGGGACTGTTCGAGCCGCTGACGCCGGCCATGATTCCGCGCATCAACGAGGTCTACAAGTCGGTGCGCTACCCCGGAGATCTCGCCGTGCCCGCGCTCATCGCCACCGCCGGCATCGCCTACGACAAGGAGGTGTTCGCGGCCAAGGGCTTTGCGCCGCCGACGTCGGTGAAGGACCTTTGGCGCCCCGAGCTCAAGGGCAAGGTCGGCATCTGGACACCCGCCACGACCACAGGCGTCCTCATGCTGCTGATGGTCAATTCGGTCGAGGGCGGCAACATCAACAACGTCGATCCCGGCTTCAAGAGGATCAAGGAGATGAAGGACGACGTGTTCTTCAACAACGCCGACGAGATGACCATGCTCTTCACGCAGAAGCGCGTGTGGCTCGGCTGGTGGAACAACCCGCGCGCCGAGCAGGTCAAGGCAAGCGGCGTGCCCATCGAGTTCATCGTGCCGAAGGAGGGCGCGCCGCTCTTCACCAACGGCATGGCCCTCGTGAAAGGCGCGCCCAACCGCGAGAACGCGATCAAGCTCATGAACTGGCTCCTGTCCGACGAGGGACAGCGCCTCATCGCCAAGCACTATCGCGGCGGTCCGGTATTCCCGTCCGTCAAGCTCGAGCCCGAGGTCGCCGCGCAGGTGCCTTACGG
The DNA here is from genome assembly GCA_964543615.1 of uncultured Alcaligenaceae bacterium. GTDB lineage: Bacteria > Pseudomonadota > Gammaproteobacteria > Burkholderiales > Casimicrobiaceae > VBCG01. The sequence continues at coordinate 1,595 of CAZIZD010000455.1, forward strand.
CAAAGTGGTCGAGAGCGGCGCGTTCCTCGTCGACATGGACACGGTCGTGCGCAACCGTGCCGCGTGGCTGGAGCGCTGGGGCAAGGAGATCGCGCGTTGACGAGTCGCGTCACATCGGGCGAAGGAAGGCGATGAGCGAGATCGAGCTGCGCGGCGTGACCAAGCGCTACGGCCCCCTCGCGGCCGTCGACAACGTGTCCCTGCGGGCCGGCAACGGGGAGTTCATCTCCCTGCTCGGCCCGTCGGGGTGCGGCAAGACCACCACGCTCAACATGATCGCCGGCTTCGTCGAGCCCGACGAAGGCGACATCCTCATCGCCGGGCAGGCGGTGCAGGGCGCGCCGCCGCACCGCCGCAACCTCGGCATGGTGTTCCAGAACTTCGCGCTGTTCCCGCATCTCACCGTGTTCGACAACATCGCGTTCGGCCTGCGGATGCGCAAGGTCGCGCCCGACGAAGTCGCGAAGCGAACGCAGGAGGCGCTCGAGCTCGTCGAGCTCGGCGGATTCGACAAGCGCTACGCGCGCCAGCTCTCCGGCGGGCAGAGCCAGCGCGTGGCGCTGGCGCGCGCGATCGTGATCCGTCCCGCGGTGTTGCTGCTCGACGAGCCGTTCTCGGCGCTCGACGCCGGCCTGCGCGTGCAGCTGCGCGGCGACGTGCGGCGCATCCAGAAGTCCATCGGCATGACCACGGTGTTCGTCACGCACGACCAGGCGGAAGCCCTCGAGATGTCGGACCGCATCGTGGTGATGAATCGCGGCCGCGTCGAGCAGACGGGCACGCCGGCCGACGTCTACGACCGGCCCGTGAGCCGGTTCACCGCGAACTTCCTCGGGCACGCCAACCTGATCCAGGGCGAAGTGCAGGCGGCTCCCGACGGGCGCGCGTCGTTCCGCTGGACCGGCGGCACCATTGCCGTCGACGAGCCCGCGCCGGGAACGGCGGCGACCAAGGCCACGCTCGTCGTGCGTCCCGAGAAGATGACACTCGTTCCTGGCCCGCGCGACGTCAACCGCATCGACGGTGTGGTGCGCAACGTGACCTTCGTCGGGCCGAGCACGATGTACCAAGTGGAATCGCACGGCGTGCACATCCGCGTGGATGCGCAGAACACGGGCTACGCGGACGTGCTCGTTTCCGGCCAGCCAGTCAGCATCGGCTTCTCGCCCGCTGCCGCACGGCTCATCCATGAATAGCTTCGCGCGCGAGCGCATGGTCGCGCTCGGCTTCCTGGTCCCCACGTCGCTGCTCGTCGCGATGACGCTCGTCGTCCCCCTGCTGCTGCTCTTCAGCAACAGCGTCCGCGAGTTCGACCCCTATCTCGGCGCAGGCGGCGCGTTCACGCTCCAGCACTACGGCAAGATGCTCTCCGATCCGTTCTATTGGGAGATCCTGTGGCGCACGGTGCGCGTGAGCCTGATCGTCACGGTGGCCTGCGTACTCGCCGGCTATCCGATCGCGTACTACATCGTCTACCTCTCGGGCCGGCATCGCACGGCGATCCTCGTGGGCTTGCTCGCGCCGCTCTTCATCAGCGCGCTCGTGCGCACCTACGGCTGGGTCATCCTGCTGGGGCAGGGCGGGCCGCTCGACAACGCACTCGCCTCGCTGGGCCTCATCCGCGGGCCGCTCAAGATCATCGGATCGGAGTCGGGCGTCGCGCTCGGCCTCGCGCATCTCTATCTCGCCCTCATGGTGCTGCCGATCGCCGCCTCGCTGCGCAACGTCGATCCTGCGATCGTCCGCGCGGCCCAGGTGCTGGGCGCCAATCCGGTCCGCGCCTTCCTCAAGGTCACCCTGCCGCTCAGCGTGCCCGGGATCATGTCGGGCGCAGTGCTCGTATTCTCGCTCAGCGCCGGGGCCTTCATC
>CAZIZD010000456.1:0-3453 GCA_964543615.1 uncultured Alcaligenaceae bacterium
GAACTCGACGTAGCGCCCACGCCGGTAGAGCTGGAAGTCGCGCTCGCGCTCGCCGTACGGCGTGTCCTTGCGGCGCGCGAGGATCGGTCCGTAGGCCGCGAGGAAGTGATCGCCCACGCTTCGCGTAAGACCGAAGCAGCGGTCGAATCCGCCCTCGTTGACGTCGTCGAAGAAGATGCCGCCCACGCCGCGCGGCTCGCCGCGATGCTTGAGGAAGAAATACTCGTCGCACCACTTCTTGTATTTCGCATGCACGCCCTCGCCAAACGGCGCGAGCGCGTCGCGGCACGTAACGTGGAAGTGGCGCGCATCCTCCGCGAATCCATAGTACGGCGTGAGGTCCATGCCTCCGCCGAACCACCAGATATCCCCCGCGACGAAGAAGCGCACGTTGAGATGCACGGTCGGCGCGTAGGGGTTGCGCGGATGGAGCACCAGCGACACGCCCATCGCTTCCCAGGCGCGCCCGGCAAGCTCGGGACGATGCGCCGTCGCGGAAGGCGGCAGGCGATCGCCGGTCACGTGCGAGAACAGCACGCCGCCGCGCTCGAGCACCGCGCCCTCCTCGATCATGCGCGAGATGCCGCCGCCGCCTTCGGGGCGCGTCCACTCGTCGCGACGGAAGCTGCCGCCGTCGATGGCCTCGAGCCCAGCGACGATGCGGTGCTGCAGATCCGGGAAGAACCGGCGTACGGCGTCGATGTCCATGGGGTCAGGTCTTGCGCGCCACGATGGCGCGATGGCCGATGTCGGTGCGGTATTGCATGCCCTCGAAGTGGATGTCGGCGACCGCCGCGTACGCCGCACGCTGTGCCTGGCGCACGGAGTCGCCGAGCGCCGTGACGCACAGCACGCGTCCGCCGCTCACCACCACGCGATCGTTCTGCAGCTCCGTTCCCGCATGGAAGACGTGCACGTCCGGGTGCGCCTGCGCCGTGACGCGGTCGAGGCCGCCGATGGGCGCGCCCTTGCGCGGCGCGTCGGGATAGCCCGCTGCGGCGAGCACGACACCGAGCGCCGCACGCCGGTCCCACTCCGCTTCGACGGTGTCGAGCGTGCCGTTGACGGCATGCTGCACGAGATCGACGAGGTCGGACTTGAGGCGCGCCATGATCGGCTGCGTCTCGGGGTCGCCCATGCGGCAGTTGAACTCGAGCACCTTCGCATGACCGGCCGCATCGATCATCACGCCCGCGTAGAGAAAGCCCGTGTAGGGCAAGCCGTCGGCGGCCATGCCGTTGACGGCCGGCGTGATGATCTCGCGCATGATGCGCGCGTGCAGCGACGGCGTGACCACGGGCGCCGGCGAATACGCGCCCATGCCGCCCGTGTTGGGGCCCAAGTCGCCGTCGCGCAAACGCTTGTGGTCCTGCGACGAGGCGAGCGGCAGCACGTGACGCCCGTCGACCATCACGATGAAGCTCGCCTCCTCGCCTTCGAGGAAATCCTCGATGACCACGCGTGCGCCTGCGCTGCCCATCGTGTTGTCCACGAGCATCGCGTCGATCGCGGCATCCGCTTCGGCCTCCGTCTGCGCGACGACCACGCCCTTGCCCGCGGCGAGACCGTCGGCCTTGATCACGATGGGCGCGCCGCGCTCGGCTACGTATGCGTGCGCAGCGGCGGCGTCCGTGAACGTGCGATATTCCGCAGTGGGCAGGCCATGGCGCTGCATGAACGCCTTGGCGAAATCCTTGGAGCTTTCGAGCTGCGCGGCGGCGCGCGTGGGGCCGAAGATGGCGAGGTTCGCCTCGCGGAAGGCGTCGACCACGCCCGCGGCAAGCGGCGCCTCCGGACCGACGACCGTGAGCGCGATCTCGGATTTGCGCGCGAAGTCGACGAGCTCCGCGATGCCGGTGATCGGGACGTTGACGAGGGCCTCGTCGCGCGCGGTCCCGGCGTTGCCGGGCGCCACGTAGACGCGTGCCACGCGCGGGCTCTGCGCGATCTTCCATGCAAGCGCGTGCTCCCTGCCGCCGCCGCCGATGACGAGGATGTTCATCGATGCAGGTCTTGACGGTCGTCCATCAATGGCGGAAGTGCCGCACGCCGGTGAACACCATCGCGAGCCCGCGCTCGTCGGCCGCCGCGATCACCTCGGCGTCGCGCATGCTGCCGCCGGGCTGGATGATCGAGGTGGCACCGTTGTCGGCCACCACGTCGAGACCGTCGCGGAACGGGAAGAACGCATCCGACGCGACCGCCGATCGCGCGAGGGTGAGCCCCGCGTTGACGGCCTTGATCGCGGCGATGCGCGCGGAATCGACGCGCGACATCTGTCCCGCGCCCACGCCGAGCGTCTGGCCGTCCTTGCCGTACACGATGGCGTTGGACTTCACGAACTTGGCCACGCGCCAGACGAACATGAGATCGCGCAGCTCCTCCGACGTCGGCGCGCGCCTGGTCACGACCCTGAGCGCGGCCTCGGCGACGTTCGCGTCGTCGGGCGACTGCACGAGCACCCCGCCACCGACGCGCTTCATGTCCCATGCATTGGCGCGCGCTTCGCCGAGCGAGGGAATCTCCAGCACGCGCACGTTCACCTTCTTCGCGATCGCCGCGAGCGCGTCGTCGGTATACGACGGGGCGATGAGGACCTCGAGGAACTGCGCTGCGACCGCTTCGACCGTGGCCGCGTCGACAGGCCGGTTGAACGCGATGATGCCGCCGAAGGCGGACGTGGGGTCGGTGGCGAAAGCCTTGCGATACGCCTCCAGCGGCGTGGCGGCGATCGCTACGCCACAGGGATTCGCGTGCTTGACGATGACGCACGCGGGCCCGGCGAACGTCTTGACGCACTCCCACGCGGCGTCGCTGTCGGCGACGTTGTTGTAGGAGAGCTCCTTGCCCTGCAGCTGGCGATACGTCGCGATGCTGCCCGGCGCGGGCGACTCGTCGCGGTAGAACGCCGCGGACTGGTGCGGGTTCTCGCCGTAGCGCATGTCCTGCACCTTGACCGCGGTGACGCTGAACACGTCGGGCCAGCGCTGCGCCTCTCCCGTCGCGTCGCGCGCGGTCAGCCAGTTGGCGATGGCGCCATCGTAGGATGCCGTGTGCGCGAACGCCTTGCGCATCAGGCGGAAGCGCGTGCCGTCGGACAGGACGCGCGCTTGCGCGATCTCCGCGAGCACCGCCGGGTAGTCCTCGGGATCGACGACGACGCCGACGTGGGGCCAGTTCTTCGCCGCCGCGCGCACCATCGAAGGCCCGCCGATGTCGATGTTCTCGATCGCATCCTCGAGCGTGCAGCCGGGCTTGGCGACCGTCTCTCGGAACGGATAGAGGTTGACGACCACGAGATCGATGGTGGGGATCGCGTGCTGCGCGAGCGCGTCGACGTGAGCGGGCACGTCGCGGCGCGCGAGGATGCCGCCGTGCACCTTGGGGTGCAGCGTCTTGACGCGGCCGTCGAGCATCTCCGGGAAGCCGGTATAGCTGCCGACGTCGGTGACG
>CAZIZD010000457.1:0-3435 GCA_964543615.1 uncultured Alcaligenaceae bacterium
CCATTGCACGGCCGAGATCTCCTTCGCCTGCGAGGCGACATTTTCGAGCGGGGGCAAGGCCATTCGACGCGGCGCATCGGACGCGATGTGCGAAACCTCCGGACGTGCCGCGATCCAGTCGAGATCCTGCGGCGACACGCGCGCGGCGATCGCGTTCGCCACCCAGTACGCCCGGTATTCGATTCCGCGGGCATCCAGCGCCGCGCGCAGTCCTCGCTGCGAGCGCTCGGCCACGAGCTCGAGTTGCGCGCCTGCACGCGCAACCTTGTCGCCGAACTCACCGGGTGCGAGCAGCTTCAGGTCGGGTGCGTCGCGGAGCTCGATCAGGATGTCGATCATCCCGCCTGCCTGCGCGCGCATCTGCACGGACGGAGCGGCTTTCGCGCGCCAGTCGTCCGCATGGACGGCAGTGGCGGAAATCGCGAGGGATACAGCGAGACAGAGCGTGTTGCGCTTGATCATGGCAGTCCCCGCGGGCCCTTCCCCGGCCCGGACTGCGCTTTGTAGCAAAATTTGCGTGTACGCGTCGTTAGTTCCCTGCCCTGTGATGCAGGGGAGGGACAGGGAGCGGTGCCTTGCGAGATCGCCGGCCGGTAGTGCACCCCACTCCGACGCTCCCGGCGTTCGCAGGGGAAGGAGCAGTCGGTTACAGAGCGAACTGCTCGTTGAGGATGCGCTCCTCGAGCGAGTGCTCGGGGTCGAACAGCAGCGTCATGGTCTGCTCGATCGATTCGCGGATCTGCACTTCGATCACGTCGCGCACTTCCGACGCGTCCGCCGTGGCCGACACCGGGCGCTTGTAGTGGTCGAGGATCTCGAAGCGCACCTCGATGTTCGAGCGGATGATCGCGCCGCGCCAGCGGCGCGGGCGGAACGCGGCGATCGGCGTGAGCGCGAGCACTTCCGCGCCGGCCGGCGTCGCGAGCAGCACGCCGTCGCAGACGAGCTCGTCGAGCTTCACGGCGCCGTTCAGGTAAACGCGGATCTTCGCGGCCTGCTTCGTTTGCCGCAGCAAGGAGACTTCGTTGAACGCGAGGAGCTCCGTGGTGTTGCCGGACTCCGCCGTCGCGACCATCACGAGCGGCCGCAGCACGGTGGGCTGCGCCACTTCCAGCCGCTCGAGCAGCCCATCGGGGCGGTACAGGTTCATCATGAAGCCGACCGTGCCGGCCTTCATGCCGAACACCGGCTTCCCGTGCTGGCGGTTGCGGTGCAGCGTCTGCAGCATGAAACCGTCGCCGCCGAGCGCGACGATCACCTCCGCTTCCGCGGGTTTGACGTTGCCGTAGAGGTCCTGCATCGCGGTGAGGGCCGCCTGGCCCTCGGGCGACTTGCTGGCGACGAATGCGATTTTCTTCACCGGTGCCTGCACGCGCTTCTCCGTGGCGGGGTCGCCGAGCAACCGCATCGTGAGCGTCGAAAGCTCGTCGTTCATCTGGGAGCCCACCCTGTGGGCGATCGCGAATACCGATTCATCCGATAGTCGCCCACGGGATGGGCTCCCACAAGGCCCGCTAGGCTGCCCGGGTGCCGGACTGCACGAGATGCGCGAGCCGCCGCACCGCGACCGAGATGGTCGGGTAGTCCATCACCACCTGGTTGCGCATGTCGGCGAGCATGCCGAGCGTGTAGCGCAGGGCGGCGTCGTCGCGGTTCAGCCAGTGCTGCACGATCGTGCGTCCGTCCGCGTCCTTCGCTTCGTGCGTCTCCGCCCATGCGAGCACCTGCGCGACCAGCGCGCGATGCTGCGCGAACAGCTCGTCGCGGTGCGTGCCACGCGCGAGCGCGTGCCAGCGGCCCTCGACCGGCAACTCCTCGATGCGCGCCATCATCCACTTGAGGTGCAGCGCTTCGCCGAGCGCGTAGAACACTTCCGCGACGCGCGGCACCGGCAGCTTGCGCTCCAGCGCCACTTCGATGATGTCGAACGCCGACGCGAATGCCGCGAGCTCGGCCAGGTGCAGCGCGAGCTCGGCGCCGAAGCCGGCCTTGATCCAGCGTTCCTTCTCCGCTTCCGCCGCCTGGCGGTCGCTGTCCGCGAGGCAGGTGCCGAGGCTGCCGCGCAACGACTCCACGCCCTTCGCGTAACGCGCGACGGCGCCCGCCAGGTCGAGGCGCTCGCCCGGCAGGTTGAGCAGCCAGCGCGTCGAATGGCGCATCAGGTTCCAGATGCGCAGCAGCGCATCGACCTGCGCGTTCTCGTGCACGCCGCCGTCCAGCGCCTCGATCGCGGCCCAGAGGTCGCGCACCGCCAGCACTTCGCGCGCGATCGCGTATGCCTTCGCGATCTGCCCCGGGGTCTCGCCCGTGTCCTCCTGCATGCGCAGCACGAACGTCGCGCCCATGCGGTTGACCATCGAGTTCGTCACCGACGTGACGATGATCTCGCGACGCAGGCGGTGACGCTCCATGTGCTCGCGGTACGTCTCCTGCAGCGGCACCGGGAAGTAGCGCACGAGCTCCTTCGCGAGGTACGGGTCCTCGGGCACGTCGGATTCGAGCAGCATCTGCTTCAGCACGATCTTCGAGTACGACAGCAGGATCGCCAGCTCGGGCCGCGTGAGGCCGATGCCGCGCGCCTTGCGCTCGGCGAACTCCGCGTCGCTCGGCAGGAACTCGAGCTGGCGGTCGAGCAGGCCCTGCTGCTCGAGCATGCGGATGAAGTGCTGCTTCGCGCCCAGCCGCTGCAGGCTCATGCGCTCCATCACGGAGATCGCCTGGTTCTGCAGGTAGTTGTCGCGCAGCACGAGCGCGGCGACCTCGTCGGTCATCTGCGCGAGCAGCTGGTTGCGCTGGTCCATGCTCAGCTGGCCGCGCGTCACGGCGTCGTTCAGCAGGATCTTGATGTTCACCTCGTGGTCGGAGGTGTCGACGCCGGCGGAGTTGTCGATGAAGTCGGTGTCGAGCATCGTGCCGTTCAGCGCCGCCTCGATGCGGCCGAGCTGCGTGAGGCCGAGGTTGCCGCCCTCGCCCACGATCTTCGCGCGCAGGTCGCGGCCGTTGATGCGGATCGCGTTGTTCGCGCGATCGCCCACGTCGCCGTGCGTTTCGCTCGTCGCCTTCACGTACGTGCCGATGCCGCCGTTCCAGAGCAGGTCGACGGGCGCCTTCAGGATCGCCGTCATCAGCTCCGCGGGCGTCGCGTTCTCGACGTCGTCGCCGAGGCCGAGCGCCGCGCGCACCTGCGGGGAGACCGGGATCGTCTTCAGCGAGCGCGCGTACACGCCGCCGCCCGCCGAGATGAGCTTCGCGTCGTAATCGGCCCAGCTCGAGCGCGGCAGCTTGAACATGCGCTCGCGCTCGGCGAACGACGTGGCCGCGTCCGGGTTCGGGTCGAGGAAGATGTGGCGGTGGTCGAACGCGGCCACCAGGCGGATGTGCTTCGACAGCAGCATGCCGTTGCCGAACACGTCGCCCGACATGTCGCCGACGCCG
>CAZIZD010000458.1:0-3426 GCA_964543615.1 uncultured Alcaligenaceae bacterium
CCAACTAGAACACGAATTCAGCCAACGGAGGAAACCATGAGCAGGATGCGCGCGATCGATGCGGCGGTGCGGGTACTGGAGCGAGAAGGCGTGACGCACGCCTTCGGCGTGCCCGGCGCCGCCATCAATCCCCTTTACTCGGCCATGAAAGCGCGCGGCAGCATCACCCACATCCTCGCGCGCCACGTCGAGGGCGCGTCGCACATGGCCGAAGGCTACACGCGCGCCGCCCCGGGCAACATCGGCGTGTGCATCGGCACCTCGGGGCCCGCCGGCACCGACATGATCACGGGCCTCTACTCTGCGCAAGCGGACTCCATTCCGATCCTGTGCATCACGGGCCAGGCGCCGCGCGCGCGCCTCCACAAGGAAGACTTCCAGGCGGTCGACATCGAGTCGATCTCGCGCCCCGTGACCAAGTGGTCGGTCACCGTGCGTGAGCCGGCGCAGGTGCCGCGCGCTTTCCAGCAGGCGTTCCACCTCATGCGCTCCGGACGTCCGGGTCCGGTGCTCATCGACCTCCCGCTCGACGTGCAACTGGCGGAGATCGAGTTCGATCCCGACACGTACGAGCCACTGCCGGTGTACAAGCCAGCGGCGACGCGCGCGCAGGTCGAGAAGGCGATGTCGATGCTCGCGGCCGCCGAGCGTCCGGTCATCGTGGCGGGCGGGGGCATCATCAACGCCGACGCCTCCGGGCTCCTCGTGCAGTTCGCGGAAATCGCGGGCGTGCCCGTAATCCCCACGCTCATGGGCTGGGGCAGCATCCCCGACGACCATCCGCTGATGGCCGGCATGTGCGGCCTGCAGACGTCGCATCGCTACGGCAACGCTACGATGCTCGCGTCCGATTTCGTGCTTGGGATAGGCAACCGCTGGGCCAACCGCCACACGGGCTCGGTCGAGGTGTACACCAAGGGTCGCAAGTTCGTGCACGTGGACATCGAGCCCACGCAGATCGGCCGCGTGTTCGCGCCCGACTACGGCATCGTGTCCGACGCCAAGGCCGCGCTCACGCTATTCGTCGAGGTCGCGCGCGAGTGGAAGGCCGCCGGACGCCTGCCCGATCAGCGTCTGGGCCGAGTCCTGCTTCGCGCGCAAGAAGACCATGCTTCGCAAGACCAACTTCGACAGCGTGCCGATGAAGCCGCAGCGCGTGTACCAGTGCCTCAACCGCGCGTTCGAGGACCGCGACACCTGCTACGTCACGACCATCGGCCTGTCGCAGATCGCTGCGGCGCAGTTCCTGCACGTGTACAAGCCCCGCAACTGGATCAATTGCGGGCAGGCGGGGCCGCTCGGATGGACCGCTCCGGCGGCGCTCGGCGTGCGCGTGGCCGATCCCACCCGCCGCATCGTGGCGATCTCCGGCGACTACGACTTCCAATTCATGATCGAGGAGCTGGCGGTCGGCGCGCAGTTCAAGCTGCCCTATCTGCACCTCGTCGTGAACAACTCCTACCTGGGCCTCATCCGCCAGGCGCAGCGCGGCTTCGACATGGACTTCCAGGTCTCGCTCGCGTTCGACAACATCAATGCGCCGGAGACCGGCGGCTACGGCATCGACCACGTCAAGGTCGCGGAGGGCCTGGGCTGCAAGGCGATCCGCGTGCACAAGCCGCAGGAATTCGCGGGCGCCATCGCGCAAGCGGAGCGTTGGATGGAAGAGCATCGCGTGCCGGTGGTGGTGGAGGTGATCCTCGAGCGCGTCACCAACATCGCGATGGGCGCCGAGATCGACAACATCGTCGAGTTCGAGCCGCTCGCCGAGACCCGCGAGGATGCGCCCACGGCGGTGGCGTTGCTCGACTGAACGGACCGAAGCCGCAGCACGCGCCGACGTCTCCGCGAGGGGACGCCGGCGCGCTCGAATGACTTCTCTAGTCGACCTGCGCGCCGATCTGCTTCACCACCTTGCCCCAGCGCGCGTTCTCCGAGGTCACGAACTTCGCGAGGTCCTCGGGCGTGCCCGCCACCGTGACCGTGCCGCGCGTGAGCAGCGTCTCCTTGAGCGCGGGATCGTCGAGCGCCTTGCGCACCGCCGCGTTGAGCCTGTCGACGACGGCCTTCGGCGTGCCCGCCGGTGCGAACACCGCATCCCACGCGCTCACTTCGAATCCCGGAACGCTCTCCGCGATGGTCGGAAGCTCGGGTGCGGCCGCCGTGCGCTTGCCCGTCGACACCGCCAGCGCGCGCACCTTCCCCGACTTGATGTGCGGATACACGTTGGGCATGACGTCGATCATCATCTCCACGCGCCCGCCCATAACGTCGGTGATCGCCTGCGCGCCGCCCTTGTAGGGAACGTGCTGGATGTCGACGCCGGCAAGCGACGCGAACATCACGCCCGCGAGATGCGACGTCGTTCCATTGCCCGCGGACGCGAAGCTCACCTTGCCCGGATTGGCCTTGAGGTACGCGGCGAGCTCCGGCACCGACTTGACCGGCAGCGCGGGATTGACGACCAGCACCGCCGGAATCTCGGTGAGGCGCGAAACCGGCGTGAAGTCCTTCTCCGCGTCAAAACCGGGCTGGCGGTAGAGGGTCTGGTTGATCGCGTGCGTGCCGTTCGTGCCGTAGAGCAGCGTATAGCCGTCCGGCGCCGAACGCGCGACCGCGACGCTGCCGATGTTGCCGCCCGCGCCCGGCTTGTTCTCGATGACCACCGGCTGCCCGAGCGCGTCCGACACCTTGGGCATCACGGTGCGGGCCAGCGTATCGCCGCCGCCGCCGGGTGGGAACGGCACCACCACCAGCACGGGGCGCTCGGGGTACTGCGCGCTCGCAACGGCCGGGCAAAGCAGCGCCACGGCCGCGAGGGCGGCCATGACACGCGAGAGAGGCCGCATCATTCCTTGATGCCGGCGTCCGCGATGATCTTGCCCCACTTCGCGGTCTCGCTCCTGATGAACGCGCCGAACTGTTCGGGTGTGCTCGTCCGCGCTTCCACGCCTTGCGCGAGGAGCTGCTTCTTCATCTCGGCGCTTTGCATCACCTTGCCGATCTCCGCGTTGAGCTTCGCGATGACGTCGGGCGGCGTGCCGTTGGGCACGAGGATGCCGAGCCAGCCATTGGCCTCGAAGCCCGGGAACCCGGACTCTGCCACCGTCGGCACGTCGGGCAATGCGGGACTGCGCTGTGCCGAGGTCACGGCGAGCCCGCGCACCTTGCCGCCCTGGATGTGCGGCATCCCCGACGCGATCGAGAGCGCCGCCATCGGAATGTGACCGCCGAGCAGGTCGGTGATCGCGGGCGATGCGCCCTTGTACGGGACCTGCACCGCCTTGAAGTTGCCGTCCTTCTGCAGGAGCTCCACCGCGAGGTGCGTGAACGTGCCGTAGCCCGCGGTGCCGTAAGTCACCTTGCCCGGCTCGGCCTTGGCCTCGGCCACCCATTGCGCGAGCGTCTTCACCTTGCCGTCGGTCG
>CAZIZD010000459.1:0-3408 GCA_964543615.1 uncultured Alcaligenaceae bacterium
CACCCGGACAACTCGACCGAGGAGCGCGAGTACGACGCGGCCGGCCGCCTGGTGACCCCTGGTGGCGTGGACGCCCATTGCCATCTCGACCAACCCGTGTCGGATGGCTCCCGCATGGCCGACGACTTCGTGACAGGCACGCGGTCCGCCGCGTGCGGCGGCACCACCACCGTGATTCCGTTCGCCTGCCAGCAGAAGGGCGGCTCGTTGCGCGCGGCGGTCGACGACTATCACCAGCGCGCGGGCGGCAAGGCGCTCATCGACTACGCGTTCCACCTGATCGTGAGCGATCCGACGCCCGCGGTGCTGCGTGACGAACTGCCGCAGCTCATCGCGGAGGGTTACACGTCGTTCAAGATCTACATGACGTACGACGACTTGAAGCTCGACGACCGGCAGATCCTCGAGGTGCTGTCGCTTGCGAAGCGCGAGCGCGCGATGACCATGATCCATGCCGAGAACAGCGACTGCATCGCGTGGCTCACCGAACATCTGGTGGCCGCGGGGCAGACGGCGCCGCGATACCACGCGAGCGCGCGGCCGATGGTCATCGAGCGCGAGGCGACGCATCGCGCCATCGCGCTCGCGGAACTGGTCGACCTGCCGGTGCTGATCGTGCACGTCTCGGGACGCGAGGCCGTGGAGCAGATCCGCTGGGCGCAGGGCCGCGGCATCCGCGTGCACGCGGAGACCTGTCCGCAGTATCTCTTCCTCACCGAGGACGATCTCGGGGGACCGGGCTTTGCCGGCGCCAAGTGCATCTGCAGTCCCCCGCCCCGCGACAAGGCGAACCAGGACGCGATCTGGCGGGGACTCGCGACCGGCGTGTTCCAGGTGTTCTCCTCCGACCACGCGCCGTTCATGTACGACGGCCCCGACGGCAAGCGCGCTGCCGGCGACGATGCGAGCTTCCATCAGGTCCCGAACGGCATTCCGGGACTGGAGACGCGCCTGCCGCTGCTCTTCTCGGAGGGTGTGCTCGAAGGACGCATCGACATCAACACGTTCGTCGCGCTCGCGTCGACCAACGCGGCGAAGCTCTATGGGCTCTATCCGCGCAAGGGAACCATCGCGATCGGGAGCGATGCCGACCTCGCGATCTGGGATGCCGATGTGAACGTGACGATTGCCAACGCGATGCTCCATCACGACGTCGACTACACGCCTTACGAAGGCCGTGTCGTGCGCGCCTGGCCCGCGGTCACGCTTTCGCGGGGGGAAGTCGTCTGGTCGGACGGGGAGCCGCGCGGCAACGCCGGGCGCGGAGCCTTCCTGCGCGCGGAGCGCAGGGCAGGCTGAGGTCTATGCGGAAAGCGTCCGCGTCACGACCTCGGTGACGTCGGGCGACAGGCCAGGCGCGAGCGCGATGCGCTGGAGCGCGGCTTCCATCGCGCCGCGGCGCGAGGCGTCGAAGCGCTTCCATAGGTTGAACGCGGCTGCAACCGTCGCCGCGAGCTGCGGGTTGGTGGCGTCGAGTGCCAGCACCTGGTCGGCGGCGAACACATAGCCGCCGCCGTCGCGCGCGTGGAAGCGCGCGAAGTTGCGCAGCGCGAACGTGCCCACGAGCGAGCGCACGCGATTGGGGTTGCGCGCGTTGAAGCGCGGATGCGCGAGCAGCGACTGCACGCGCGTCAGCGTGTCGGCGCGCTCGGCCATCGCCTCGAGGGCGAACCACTTGTCGAGCACCAGCGGCTCGTCGCGCCAGCGCGCTTCGAAGCGGGAAAAGAGCGCATCGCGCTCGGCGTCGGCGCCATCGCGCAACGCCGCGAGCGCCGCGAACGTGTCGGTCATATTGTCCGACGAGTCGAAGTGATGCACGGCGGTGGCGCGGGCTGCGGGATCGCCGATCGCCGCCACATAGCGCAGGCATACGTTGGCCAGGCGGCGTGCGCCGGTCTGGTCGTTGCTGGGCGCATAGGACGCGCGCACGCGCCGCTCGCGATAGACGCGCTCGAAGGCATCGCGCAACGCGGAGCCCATCGCGTGCACGAGGAACGTGCGCGCCGCGGGCACGCCCTCGGGATCGACGACGTCCTCCTGCGCCGCGACGTAGGCCGCGTCTGGCGGCGTGAGCGCAAGCGCGATCAGCGCGGGATCGCTCGTGCGGTCGGCGAGGAGCTTTTCCACGATGCGGGCGAGGGAGGGCGGGAGCGCAAGCGCGCGGCCCTCGCGGTAGTCGCGCGCAAGCGCGAGCATCGCCTTGCCGTAGCAGGTCTGGGCGGCGTCCCAGCGCATGACGGCGTCGCTGTCGTGCGCGGCGAGGAACGCGAGGTCGTCGTCGGAGTGCGGATACTCGACCACGACGGGCGCGGAGAAATTGCGCAGGAGCGAAGGCACCGGCGGCCGGTCGATGCCCGCGAAGCGGAAGGTCTGCGAGGCTTGCCTCAACTCCAGCACGCGGGTGGTGCCGACCGGCGCCGCCTCGCCTTCGAGGCGGAGCGGAATGTCGCGGCCATCGTGATCCACGAGCCCGACGGCGAACGGGATGTGCAGCGGCAGCTTCTCGGCCTGGCCGGGCGTGGGCGGCGTGCGCTGCGAGAGCTCGAGCGCATACGTCGAAGACGCGGGATCGAAGCTCGCGCGTACCGTGACGACCGGGGTCCCGGCCTGGGAATACCAGCGGCGGAACTGCGCGAGGTCGACGCCGGAGGCGTCCTGCATCGCCTGCACGAAGTCGTCGCACGTGACGGCCATGCCGTCGTGGCGGTCGAAATACAGGTCCATGCCGCGGCGGAAGCGCTCGCTCCCCAGCAGCGTGTGCTGCATGCGGATGAGCTCGGCGCCCTTCTCGTACACCGTGCTCGTGTAGAAGTTGTTGATCTCGAGATACTCGTCGGGGCGCACGTTGTGCGCCATGGGACCGGCGTCCTCGGGATACTGCTCGCGCCGCAGGAACTCGACCGCGGAGATGCGCTCGACGGCGCGCGACATGAGGTCGCTCGAAAACTCCTGGTCGCGGAAGACGGTGAGGCCTTCCTTGAGCGAGAGCTGGAACCAGTCGCGGCAGGTGACGCGGTTGCCGGTCCAGTTGTGGAAATACTCGTGGCCGATCACGGCCTCGATGGCCTGGTAGTCGTCGTCGGTGGCGGTGGCGGCGTCGGCGAGCACGAGGCGGCTGTTGAAGATGTTGAGCCCCTTGTTCTCCATCGCGCCGAGGTTGAAATCGTCGGCGCAGAAGATCATGAAGGCATCGAGGTCGTACTCGCGTCCGAATCGCTCCTCGTCCCAGCGGAAGGCCTTCTTCACCGCCTCCATCGCGTGACGGCAGCGCGGGATGTTGGCGCGCGTCGAGTAGATGCGCAACGCGACTTCGCGGCCGGAACGCGTGGTGAACGTGTCCTCCAGCGCGGCGAGATCGCCTGCTACCGCGGCGAAGAGGTACGAGGGCTTCGGAAAGGGATCGTGCCA
>CAZIZD010000460.1:0-3406 GCA_964543615.1 uncultured Alcaligenaceae bacterium
GACCAGGCAGGCCGGGCATCGGACGCCGCACGAAGCGCGTCGGCACCGGACCGTGCACCTCCTCCGCGTAGCCGAGGCGTCGCATGACCTCACGCAGTGCATCTGCCTGCGCCGCGTCGGCGAGCACGTCGATATCGTCGGTGGCTCGCACGCGACCGTGCGCGGCCATCGCGATGCCGCCCGCGATCGCGTGGCGGATCCCCGCGGTCGAGAGCGCTGATTCCAGCTCGACCAACATCGCCTGCAGGCGGGAAGGCGCGCTGCTCATGGGCAGATACTGTGCCCGAAACGGCACCCGCTTCAAGACGCGCGAAAATCCGTTCTCGAACCCCTTCGCGCACCGCGCCGCGTCGGCCGCGCTCGACCGCACGAACGCGACGACGACATCGACCACACGCCCGATCGCGACGTGGTCGGCGCGTTCACGCGCCGCGCACAAACGTCGACGCGATCCTCACTTCTTGTTGACCGCGCCTCGACGCCGTCGATGGGATGGTGCGCGCCGCGGCAAACCGGCCGCGCATTCGAAAAAGGACTTCCCATGCGTTCGATCCTGCTCGGCGGCCTCCTGTTCGCAGCCGCCCTTCCCGCTGTTGCTGGCGACAGCAAGACCATCGTCGACATTGCCGCGTCCAAGCCCGAGTTCTCCACGCTCGTCGCCGCGTTGAAGGCGGGCGACTTCGTCACCACCCTTCAGGGCACGGGCCCCTTCACCGTCTTCGCACCCACCAACGACGCGTTCGCCAAGCTGCCGGCAGGCACGCTCGACGACCTGCTCAAGCCCGAGAACCGCGACAAGCTCCGCGCGATCCTCACCTACCACGTCGTGCCGGGCCGCGTGCTCGCCGCCGACGTCGTGAAGCTCGACGAAGCCACCACGGTGAACGGCGCCAAGGCCGACGTCGAAGTCGAAGGCGGCACCGTCATGGTCGACGGCGCGAAGGTGACGGCCACCGACATCACCGCGGACAACGGCGTGATCCACGTCGTCGACAGCGTGATGCTGCCGGACTGAAGACGCATCAGAGGGATGCCGCCACGCCGCTGTGGGCGTGGCGGCGACTTTTCGACGTTCGCAGAAGCGGCTTCCGTGGCCCTGTCGCGGGATCGCCTAGAATCGCTGCCGGCCTTCCGAGCGATTCCACGCCATGTCCTACGACTTCAGACTCTGCGTGCCAGCCGCTCAGCGCAAGCGCAAGCGTGCGTCCGGTCCGCATCCGGAGCAGTTGCAACGACTGGAGCGCGCACGCGAGATCTTGCGTACGCACGAACCCGACATCGCGTTCGAGGAAGCCGACGGCATGTTCACCGCGCTGAGCGCGGAGCTCGGCGACGTGTACGTGCACTACGACCGCATCGTCATGTCCATGTCGATGGGCACCGAGCCGCGACGGCTGTACCGCGCAATCCACGCGCTGATGAAGCGCTTCGAAGGCGAGGGCTACGAAGCGGACGATCCGCAGGTTCGCGAATCGCCGGTCTTCCACGAAGACTTCGCCACGTTCATGCGTCAGTACCGCGAGCACTTCTC
Organism: uncultured Alcaligenaceae bacterium; assembly: GCA_964543615.1. Taxonomy (GTDB): domain Bacteria; phylum Pseudomonadota; class Gammaproteobacteria; order Burkholderiales; family Casimicrobiaceae; genus VBCG01. The sequence continues at coordinate 1,532 of CAZIZD010000460.1, forward strand.
CGGCACGGACGAGGAGTTCGTGCTGTGGTGCCGAGGAGAAACGCCGCCCGCCTGGGCGGCTCGCGAGGCCGCGCGCGAACGCGGCAACGCGGTCGCGCCGCAGGCCTTCCCACGAGGCTGGGGACTCTCGTGGGAGGAGACGAAGGCGCTCTCGGACGACGCGCTGTTCGCGCACCTGCAGGACGTGATTCGCGCCAACGACGCAGCCATCGAAGCGCACGGCCTCGCGGACTACATGCAGGCGCTGTCGCTCGACCAAAAGGCCGAGTTCCCGCTCGGCCCTCGCCGCCTCGACGGCAGCTACTACCCGAACTCGATGAGCGTGCCGTGGTTCCAGGGCACGATGCTGCACTACGAGGCGTACACGCTCGGCGAGCTCTGCAACCGCGGCTACGCCGGCGTGATCCGCACGCGCCCGCAGCGCGTGCGCGTGATCTTCCTGCCGAAGCCCGGCACCGAGTTCACCAATGCCGACTACGACGACATGAAGGTCACGATGGGCCCGGTCTACCCGGCGCTCGAGGCCGCAGGCCTCATCCAGCACGGCGTATCCGGCTACGGTGAAGGCCTCAGCCGCATGGAGTACGAGTTCAACGGCGACGACGCCGATGCCATTGCCGCGGCGATCCGCGCGGCGATCCCCGACGGCGCACCCGCCACGCCCGCACGCATCGCGCGCCGCTATGGCGAGCATGGCGCGCGGGAGGTGGAGGCCGCGTTCTCCGAGCAACCCTGAGTCCCCGCCTCGATCAACGGAACGTGGCGATCTGCTCGAGCGGCAGGCGCTCGATGTCGGGCACGCGGCATGCCTTTTCCGGGAAGCCCACCACGAGCAGCAGGTAGGGCATCTCGTTGCTCGGCCGGCCGAGCAATTCGTTGAGGAAGCCCATCGGGCTCGGTGTATGCGTCAGCGTCGCGAGGCCGGCGCGGTGCAACGTGGCGATCAGCAGGCCGGTTGCGATGCCGGTGGACTCGTGCGGGTAGTAGCGCTTCGCCTTTGCGCCGTCGGCGCCCAGCCCGTAGCGCTCGTAGAACACCGCGATCAACCACGGCGCGCGCTCGAGGAACGGCTTTTCGGCGTCGGTGCCCAGCGGCTGCAGCGCAGCCAGCCATTCGGCCGGCGCGCGATGCGCGTAGAACTCGCGCTCTTCCGCTTCCGCCCCGGCGCGAATGCGTTGCTTGAGCGCGGGGTCGGACACCGCGACGAAACGCCAAGGCTGCTGGTTCGCACCGCTCGGCGCAGTGCCCGCGGCGCGCAACGCCGCCTCGATCACCGACCGCTCCACCGGCCGATCGGAAAACTCGCGCACCGTGCGGCGTAACGCCAGCTCCGCGGCCATGGCGCGCGCACGAGCGAGGGTTTCGCTCGCGTCGAACACGCGGTCGTCGGGCAGCGGCAAGGTTCGGACACGTTCCATGGCGGCTCCAGGCGCGGTCACGATGGGACCGCCGCGCGCAGTGTCGCATTGCTGCTCGCCGCCGCGTGGCCGATCGCGCCCGCACCCGGACGATCCGGATCGGGCCAGCCGATCGTTTCGCGGGCGGTCGAGCTCCAGCACTGTGGGAGCGAACCCCGGCGAGGCCGAGTGTGGTGCCGCCAGGCGCGTGGCGTGCATCGCGCCGAGCATGCTCGCGCCTGCGACGAACAGTCAGCACGATTTCGATAGCAATCCGGCGCGCGACGGCGCCTTGAGCCGCGCTCAATCGAGCGTGGAGAAACATGCGCAGTGCACTCCGCGATTCGAGCGCGATACTCGCGACGAAATCAGGAGACCAGCCATGCATGCAATGCCGACGAGAGTCGCGGTGCTCGGCACGGGCGACATGGGCACGGCGCTGGCGCAGCTGGCGGCGCGCTCGGGGTTCGACGTGGTC
>CAZIZD010000461.1:0-3388 GCA_964543615.1 uncultured Alcaligenaceae bacterium
AGTGGCCCTGCATGAGGAGCTCCGTCACCTCGGCCGAGAAGGTCGAGAAGGTCGTGAGCCCGCCCAGGAATCCCGTGATCGCGAAGAGGCGCATCGCGGGCGGCAGGTCGTGGCGCATCGCGAAATACGCGACCGCGAGGCCCACGAGGTAGCCGCCGATCAAGTTCGACGCGAGCGTGCCGAGGGGAAAATGCGGCACGCGCGGATTGAGCCACGTCGACAATCCCCAGCGCAGCCACGCGCCCAGCGCAGCGCCCGCGCCCACGGCCGCAACGTCGGCGATCATCGCGCCTCGCTCAATGCGTGGCGTCCTTGATGGCCACCGCGAGCGCCGCGATCTCGGCGGCAGCGTCGGCATCCTTCGGGAACGCGCGATGCGCGCGCCGGTACCAGTAGCGCGCGTTGCCCATGTCGCCCTCGAGCATGTGCACGATGCCGTGCGCCCAGCAGCCGAGCTCGGTGTCGTCTTCCTGCACGATTCCGTGTGCCTTCTGCCAGTCGCCCTTGCGCAGATAGCGGATCGCGGTACCGATAGGCATGGGCCTCTCCCGAAAGACGCGGTCGACCGGCGGGACTTCCATTGTACGGCCAGTCATGCGACGAGATAGCCGCCGTCCACGGGCAGCACCGCACCGGTCACGTAGCGCGCGGCCGGCGAGCACAGGAAGACCACGGCCCCCGCGATGTCGCCCGGAACGGCCCATCGGCCAAGCGGCGTCCGGGCAAGGATGGCGGCATCGCGCGCTGGGTCCGCCCGCAGCGCCTTGGTGAGCGGCGTGTCAACCCAGCCGGGCGCGACCGCATTGACGCGAATGCCTTCGCTCGCGTAAGCGATGGCGAGCGACTTGGTGAGCTGCGCGACGCCGCCCTTGCTCGCGGAATAGGCGGGCACCAGCCCGCCGCCGAAGAACGAGAGCATCGAGGCCGTGTTGACGATGGCGCCCTGCGTCGCCGCGAGCTTCGGGCGCGCAAGCGTGCAAGCGCGCATGGTGCCGGTGAGGTTGATCGCGAGCACGGTCTCGAACGTCGCGACGTCGAGCTCGGCGCCGCGGCGGATGATGCCCGCGCAGTTGACGAGCACGTCGAGCCTTGCGAGCGCACCGATCACCCCCGACATCGCAGCCTCGTCGCGCACGTCGGCGGCCACCGCGCGATGCGGCGATCCGTTGCATTCGTCGTGCGTGGCGCCGGTGACGGTGACTTGCGCACCGAGTGCCGCGAATGCATCCGCGATGCCTCCGCCGATGCCGGACGTGCCGCCCACGACCAGCACCGTCCTGCCGGCAAAGAGGTCCTGACGAAAAGTTGAATCGCTCATGATGCGAGGGCCCCCTCCACGTCGGCGGCGCGCGGCAGCGGCGCGACGGCGCCATAACCGGTGGTGGCAAGTGCGGCGGCGACATTCGCGTAACGCGCCGCGGCGAAAGGATCGTCGCCGGCCATGAGCCGCGCGGCAAAGGCGCCGTCGAAGCAGTCGCCCGCGCCCGTCGCGTCGACGCTGGCCACGCGGCGGGCATCGATGCGCTCGCGCCGCGTGCCGTCCGACACGATGCAGCCGTGCGCGCCGCGCTTCAGCACGACGCCGCGCGCGCCCGCGCGATGCAGCGCATCGATCACGGCGTCCGGCGCGGCATCGGGGAAGAGGATCGCCGCGTCGTCCTCGCTCGGCAGGCACCACGTGCACATCGCGATGGTTGCCATCACGACGGCACGCGCGCGTGCGAGCGGCCACAGCTTGCGCCGCACGTTGGGGTCATAGCTCACGATGGCGCCGCGTTCGCACGCGGCTTCGAAAGCGGCGAACACCGTGTCGCACGCCGACGCCGAGATTGCCTGGCTGATGCCGGAGGCGTGAACGAGCCGTGCCGAGGCGAGGGGAGCCTCCGGCAGCTGGTCGGGGCGCATGCGGCTCGCTGCACTCCCCGCGCGCAGATACGAGAACTCGTGGCCCGCGGGACCGTGCGTGACGAAGTAAACGCCGGTGGGCGCTTCGGCATCGAAGGCCACGCCGGAGGTGTCTACACCCTCGCGCGTCCATAGGTCGACGAACATGCGGCCGAACGCGTCGCTGCCGAGGCGCGTCACGTAGCCCACGCGCGCGCCGAGGCGCGCGGCGGCGATGGCCATGTTCGAGGTATCCCCGCCGAATCCCTGCAGGTACGCCGACCCGTCATCGGCGCGTGCCTGGTTGAACTCCACGAGGGGCTCGCCCAGCGCGACGATGTCAGACATTGCGCCGGAAGTAGAAGTGCTTGCCAGTTTCGATGTCGCCCACGAGGACGCCCGGGCCTTCGCGCGCGAGCCAGGAGCGCTTGCCGTTGTTCCAGGTGATCATCCCGTCGCGCAATTCGCCCTGATTCACGACGTCGCCACTTTCGTTGCGCAGGTAGACGCGGCCTCCGCCGTCGACCACGAGCTGCACGATGTCACCCGAGTCGGGGTCGTAGGCATGGTACGAGCCGATCGCCCACGTTGGCGGACGCGTGACGTTGCTCGGGGGCGGGGGTGGCGGCGGAGGGGGTGGAGGCGGCGGTGCTGCCTGCTGCTGCGACGAGCTGATCGCAGCGCCGATCGCGAGCGCGCCGAGCACACCCGCGGCGATCGCCGCGCCATCGTTGTTGCGGCTGCTGCTGTCCCGGCCATAGCTGAACACGCCGCGGCACCCGCGGTCGACCCAGATTCCGTTGTTGTCGAAGCCCCAGCCCCGTCCCTGCCTGCACAGGTTGCCCGTCGAGATTTAGCGCACCAGGAACCCGCGTCCCAGCGTGTCGGCGTTACAGCACAGGTAGCGGTAGCAGTTGCTCTCGCATGTCAGCTCGCCGCGGCGCCCCCAGTTGCCGCCGCCGCCACCGCCTCGATCACGCCCGAAGCTGAACTCGCCGCGGCATCCGCGATCGACCCAGATCCCGCTGTTGTCGAAGCCCCAGCCGCGGCCCTGGCGGCAGAGGTTGCCGGTCGAATTCTCCCGGAGCAGGACCACGCGTCCCTGCGTGTCCGCTGGACAGAACTGGTAGCGGTAGCCGTTGCTGTTGCAGCTGATGAAGCCGGTCTGCGCGGAAGCGCCCGCCGATGCGGCCAGCGCGACCACGAGCAAGAACACGCGAACGATGCGCACGATTCCCCTTTGAAATATGCGAACGTCAGCGCGGACGCAGCCCGCGCACGGCGTCGGCGTACGCGGACGCGACTTCGCGCACCACGCCCGCGGCCGTGCCCGGCCTGTAGAGGTTCGACCCTGTCCCGAACCCCGAAGCGCCCGCCTCCCAGTAAGCATCGAGATTGTCGGGCTTCATGCCGCCGACCGCAAACACGAGTGTGTCCTTGGGCAGCACGGCGCGCCACGCCCGCAGCGCGGTCCCCTCCTCGAGTTCCACGTCGTCGAGCGCGA
>CAZIZD010000462.1:0-995 GCA_964543615.1 uncultured Alcaligenaceae bacterium
CCCGCGGCCATGGAGATGGAGATGAACATGGGCGCCACGGTGGTCGGCACCCTGCCACCCATCTGGGCCCGCCCGAGCGACGCGCGCGGCAGCGCGCTCATCGAAAAGCTCAACGTCACCTCGTCGCTCGACGCAGGGATCACGGCGTGGCCGCTGGGCGTGCCCTTCAACGATCCCAATGTTGCGGGCGCCTCGCGCACGCTGCACCCGGACGACGTGGGCATCGTGCTCACCCGCGAAGAGCGCGTGATGCTCGGCGAGCGCCGCCTGCACTTCGTCGTCGCCCGGCAGCGGCTCGCGCTCCGGCAGCATGAGCTGGCGTGCGGCCTTGCGCTTGGCGAGCGACCAGTCGGTGATGCCGTGTTCCGCGATGAGGCGTGCCGCGGCCTGCGCGATGCGGATGCGGTTGTGGGAATCCGTTGCGCCGAAGGTCGACGTGCGTCGCGGCCGCTTGCCTCCCATGGCTCCCCTGCTTCCTAGAAGAGCTGGTCGCGCACGTCCTGCGACGTCCGCCCCGGAACGTGCGCCGGCGCCGACAGGCCGTCCGCGCGTCCCCCCGCGGGCGGGAACTCGGCGAAGAAGTATTCGCTGATGCTCCCCGGGCCGTCGTCGCGCAGGCCGGTGTCCGGATTTACGCGGATGGCCACCACGCCATCCGGGGGGGCGAGGGGCTTCTCGGGGACGCCCTTGAGCGCCTTCTGCATGAAGTTGACCCAGATCGGCAACGCGGCCACGCCGCCGGTCTCGTTCGCGCCGAGGGTGCGCGGCTGGTCGTATCCGATCCACGACACGCCGACGATCGACGCGTTGTAGCCACAGAACCAGGCGTCGACGTTCTCGTTGGTCGTGCCGGTCTTGCCGGCGAGGTCCTTGCGGCCGAGGGACAGGGCACGCGTGGCGGTGCCGACGTTGACGACGTCGCGCAGCATCGAGGTCGTCATGAACGCGTTGCGCGGATAGATCACCCGTTCCGCGTTCTCGCCCGCCAGCACGGG
>CAZIZD010000462.1:1005-3383 GCA_964543615.1 uncultured Alcaligenaceae bacterium
GGGCTTGGCCTCGGAGAGGACGTTGCCCTTCGAGTCCGTGACGCGCGCAATGAGATAGGGCGCAACGCGATACCCCCCGTTGGCGAACACCGCGTACGCGGCGGCCATCTGGAGCGGTGTGGTCGATCCTGCGCCGAGGCCCATCGTGAGGTAGGGGGGATGCAGCTTGGGGTCGAAGCCGAAACGGGTGATGTAGTCCTGAGCGTATTGCGGCCCGATGGCCTGCAACACCCGGACGAGCACGAGGTTCTTCGACTTGGCCACCGCCATCCGCAGGCGCATCGGACCGTCGAACTTGCCGTCGTAGTTCTTGGGCTCCCAGTCCTCGCCGCCCGCCTTGTCGCCCGGAACGAAGAACGGCGCGTCGTTGACGATGGTCGCCGGCGAGAAGCCCTTCTCGAGCGCCGCCGAGTAAATGAACGGCTTGAACGACGACCCGGGCTGGCGCATGGCCTGCGTCACGTGGTTGAACTTGTTGCGCTCGTACTCGAAGCCGCCGGTGAGCGCGAGAATGGCGCCGTCCAGCGGCGAGATCGCGATGAAGGCGGCTTCCGCCTGGGGAAGCTGAGCGATCGACCACGCACCCTTGTCGTCCCTCGTGAGCCGCACCACGGCGCCGCGGCGGATGCGCTGGGCGGCGGGCGTCTTGTCGGTCAGGTTGCGCGACACGAAGCGGAGCCCATCGCCCTTGAGGACCAGCACGTCGCCGCTCGCCACCACCGTCTTCACCTCGGCCGGGGAGGCTTCCTGCACCACCCCGACGACCAGGTTGTCGCTGTCCCCCGTTTCGGCGAACACCTTGTCGAGGACCTGCTCGGCCTCGGCGGCGCTCTCCGGCAGGTTCACGAACGCCTCGGGGCCGCGGTAGCCGTGCCGGCGGTCGTAATCGAGCACTCCACGACGGACAGCGGCATACGCGGCCTCCTGGTCCGCCTTGCGGATCGTCGTCCAGACGATGATGCCGCGCGTGTACGCCTCCTCCCCGTAGGCATCGAAGACCACCTGCCGCGCCATCTCCGCGACGGACTCGCCGTGGGTGGGCAGCGTGTCGCGAATACCCTGTCGGACCGCCAATGGCGCGGATTGTGCTTGCTTGTAGACTTCATCGGAAATGAAGCGCAATTCGTGCATACGACGCAACACGTACATCTGGCGAGTCTTGGCCCGGCGCGGGTTGGTGACCGGGTTGTAGGTCGACGGCGCCTTGGGCAGTCCCGCGAGCATGGCGGCTTCGGCTACCGTGACGTCGCGCAGGGGCTTGCCGAAGTAGATCTGCGATGCCGCCGCGAAGCCGTAGGCGCGTTGCCCGAGGAAGATCTGGTTGAGGTAGAGCTCGAGGATCTCGTCCTTGCTGAGGTTGGCCTCGATCTTCCAGGCGAGCAGGACCTCGCGCAGCTTGCGGGTCACGGTCTTCTCCCGGGTGAGGAAGAAGTTGCGCGCAACCTGCATCGTGATGGTGCCGGCCCCCTGCTGGGAGCCCGACGCCAGGTTGGCGAGCGCGGCGCGCGCGATGCTTAAGTAGTCGACGCCGCCATGTTGGTAGAACCGTTCGTCTTCGGCCGCCAAAATGGCCTGTTTCATGACATCCGGGACGTCACGGATGGCTACGACGGCCCGGCGTTCCTCCCCAAATTCGCCGAGGAGGTCGCCTTCGGCCGAAACGACGCGCAAGGGAATTTTGGGTTGGTAGTCGGTAAGGGCTTCGAGGGACGGCAACGTAGGCCACAAAAGTGCCAGGACGAAGGCTCCCAGCAGGGCGCCGACGACCGCGAGCCCTAGGAAAACAGAAGCGAGATAGAGGATCCAGCGCTTTAGCACGTAGGAATAAAACTTGCGTTATGGATGGCGATTCGTTGCGCCGAAGCACCTAAGGCCCGCTGGACCGGTGGTGTTAGAGGCAAACAGTTTGACAAGGTTCACACTTGCTGCCAGAGTTTAAAGTACTTTGTCAGCACTTTGCCCGGGTGTCGCATGCTCGCCGAAAAGTTCGGTAGTGCGCTCGACGTGTTCAAAACGAAGGCCCCATCTCTGATCGGGGTCGACATTGCTTCGACCTCCATCAAGCTGATCGAGCTGTCGCAAACGGGTAAGGGCACGTTCAAGCTGGAGCGGTACGCGATCGAGCCGCTGCCCAAGGACACGGTCACCGACGGCAACATCGCCAACCTCGACCAAGTGGCCGACGCCCTCAAGCGAGGGTGGAAGCGCCTCGGCAGCCGGAATCGCAATATTGCCATGGCGCTGCCGGCCGCCATGGTCATCACCAAGAAAATTATCGTCCCCGCGGGCCAGAAGGAAGAGGAGCTCGAGCTCGCGGTCGAGGCCGAGGCCAACCAGTACATCCCTTTCGCGCTCGAAGAGGTCAACCTCGACTTCCA
>CAZIZD010000463.1:0-3348 GCA_964543615.1 uncultured Alcaligenaceae bacterium
ATCGTCGTGCCGGTACTGGCGTCGCACACGCGGACGGTGACGGCCGACGTGGCGGAGCAGCCCTTCGAGGAGCTCGTGGCGCGGTTCCGGGCGGGACCGCCGCGTTGGGCCCTGCCGTGGGCCCTGCCGCTCGTGGGCGACCGGGCGAACCTGTTCGAGTTCTTCGTGCATCACGAGGACGTGCGGCGCGCCGCCCCCGAGTGGGAACCGCGCCCCGACGACCAGCGGCGCGACGACGCGCTGTGGAGCGCGCTGCGACCGATGGCGCGGCTGCTCTTCCGCCGCTCGCCGGTCGGTGTCGTCCTGCGCTCGAGCGGGCGGGCCGACGTGGTGGCCCGCCGTGGCGAGCGCTCGGTCGCAGTCGTCGGGCTGCCGCCGGAGCTCACGATCGTCGCGTTCGGTCGGCCGACGAGTTGCGCCCGTGTGGTGGTGCAGGGCGAACCCGACGACGTCGCCGCGTTCGAGTCGTCCGAGCGCGGCCTCTGAGGCGAGGGCAGGCACGCCCGCGCGACACTGCGGGACATGCCCGTGCGCACGGTCCTCGAACGCGGCCCCAAGGAGCAGCGAACGGTGGCGTTCGCCCTCGACTGGCCCGGGTGGAGCCGGGGTGCCAAGACCGCGGACGCGGCGCTGGAGACGCTGGAGGCGTACCGGGCCCGCTACCGGCCCGTCGCGCACCTGGCCGGTCTCGGCCGCCAGTTCGACCGGGCCGGGCGGCTCGACGTCGTGGAGGATCACGCTGGCACCAGCTCCACGGACTTCTGGGGCATCTCGTTCTCGCCGGCCACCGCCGAGCAGCGCGAGTCGATGGCGACGGCCGACCTCGACCGCGCCATCACGCTGCTGCGGGCGAGCTGGACGTACTTCGACGACGTGGCCGCCCGGGTGTCACCGGAGATGCGGGCGGGCCCGCGCGGTGGCGGGCGCGACCGCGACCGGATCGTCCGTCACACGGTCAACAGCGAGCGCGAGCAGATGGCCAAGAAGGTCGGCCTGCGCGTGCCCGAGGACGCGGTCTTCGGCCCCGACGGTGTGCGCCAGTTCCGCGACGACTACGTCGCTGCCATCCGTGCGGCCCAACTTGGCAAATCGGTCGTCCTCTTCGAAAAAGATCGCGTTGGCGGTCTCTGTCTCAACTGGGGATGCGCCCCCAGCAAGGCGCTCCTCAAGAACGCGGACGTTGTGAACCTGGTCCGTGAAGCTGAGACCTGGGGCATCCGTGGCGTCGAAAAAGCAGAATTCGACCTGGGCGCCGCTATCGACCGCTCCCGCGCCGTTGTCGACAAGGTCGTCGGCGGGGTTGAAGGCCTCCTCCGCGACAACGGCGTGACGACGGTTACGGGCGCGGCCTCGCTGAAAGACACGCGGACGGTCCGCTGCAACGGCGAGGACTACCGGGCCAGGGCCATCATCATCGCCACCGGCGCATCCACGCGGATGCTCCCCGGCCTCAAGGCCGACGGGAAGGTCGTCCTCACCAGCCGGGAAGCCCTGGATCGTCGCGACATCCCGAAGCGGGCCGTGATCATCGGTGCCGGGCCAATCGGCGTGGAGTTCGCCCACCTCTGGCGCAGCTACGGTTCCGAAGTCACCGTCGTCGAGTTGCTGGACACGCTCGTCCCGCTCGAAGACCCGGACGCGGGGCGCGCGCTCAAGCGAGCGTTCGAGCAACGCGGGATCACCTGCCTGGTGAAAACCCGCTTCGAGGGCCTGGACCTGAAGGACGGCGGAGCGACCGTCCGCGTCAAATCTGAAGAAGGCGAGCATTCCCGCGAAGCGGATGCCGTGCTCGTCGCGGTGGGTTTCGTCCCCCACACGGAAGGGCTGAACCTTGAAGGCGCGGGAGTGGTCACCCAGCGCGGCTTCATCACCATCGACGACACGATGCAGACCAACGTGCCGGGCATTTACGCCATCGGCGACGTCACCGGGAAGCTCATGCTCGCCCACGTCGCCATGCAGCAAGGGGTAGCCGCCACCGAGCACATGGCCGGTAAACCGGTCCCCACGCTCGACTACGTGCAGATGCCGCGCGCCACTTTCTGCCAGCCCAACGTCGGCTCCATCGGTTACACGGAGCAGGCGGCGAAGGACGCAGGCTTCAAGGTGAAGACCGGCCGGTTCCCGCTCACAGCCCTGGGCAAATCGGTCGCCGTCGGGCACACGGAAGGCTTCGTGAAAGTCGTCGCCGATGAGCCGACGGGCCAGGTGCTCGGCATTCACATGGTTGGCTACGACATCAACGATTTGCTCGGCGAGGCAACCATGGTTGCGCTCCTCGAAGCCACAACGATCGCGGTCGGGTTCGCCGTCCACACCCATCCGACACTCGCGGAAGCCATCAAGGAGGCGGCCCTCGCCGTCGATGGCGAAGCGATCCACATCGCCCGGCGCCGAGCAGGGGCGCCACCAACCCAAGGAGCCGCTGCCCGGTGACCACAGAAACCACAGCCGCCGAGAAGCTCGGCGCAGAGCAGCTCGGGATGTTCCTCTACCAGATGATGCTGATCCGGCGCTTCGAGGAGAAGTGCGGGGAGCTCTACACGAAGGGCAAGATCCGCGGCTTCCTGCACCTCTACACCGGCCAGGAAGCCTGTGCCGTCGGGATGATGGCGGCACTCGCGGAGCGCGACAAAGTGGTGACGCACTACCGCGACCATGGGCACGCCCTCGCCCGCGGACTGGACCCGAACCGGGTGATGGCCGAGCTCTACGGCAAGGCCACCGGCGTGAGCGGCGGCCGCGGCGGTTCGATGCACCTCTACGACGTGACCAAGGGCTTCCTCGGCGGCTATGCCATCGTCGCGGCCCATCTGCCGCTCGCGGTCGGCCTCGGCCTCGCCGCCACGATGAAGAAGGAAGATTCGGTCGCCCTCTGCGTCTTTGGCGACGGCTCGGTCGGCGAAGGCGAGTTCCACGAGTCCCTGAACATGTCGGTCCTCTGGAAGACGCCCACGATCTTCTTCTGCGAGAACAACCTGTACGGCATGGGCGTGCCGTTCAAGGAGTCGCTCTCTACCGATATCCCGAAGCTCGCCCAGGCCTACAACATGCCCGCTGTCTCGGTCGACGGCATGGACGTCATCGCGGTCTACGAAGCGATGAAGGAAGCGGTCGCGCACTCGCGTTCCGGCGAAGGGCCCTACTTCGTCGAAGCCATGACCTACCGCTACCGCGGCCACTCCATGGCCGACCCCGAGCTCTACCGCCTGAAGGACGAAGTCGAGCAGTATCGCAAGCGCGACTGCATCGAACGCCTGAAGTCCACCATGCAGGCGGCGGGACAACTCGACGAGGACCGCTTCCGCGAGATGACGGAGCGCGTCGAACAGGTGGTGAACGACGCCG
>CAZIZD010000464.1:0-3328 GCA_964543615.1 uncultured Alcaligenaceae bacterium
ACCAATCCGGGCATGCCCACGACCTACATTCCGTTCCAATCGAAGCGCGCGGTGACACAGATGGTGGCGCTCAACGCGGTGGAGGAATGGACGATCGTGAACATGAACAACATCCGTCATCCGTTCCACATCCACGTGAATCCGATGTTCATCGTGGCAATCAACGGCAAGCGTCTCGCGGAACCGTACTGGGCGGACACCATGCCGCTGCCGTTCAACGACAATCCGCCGCCGGTGAGCGAAGCCAATCCCGCGACCGTGACGTCGTTCACGTTCCGCATGCGCTTCCTGCACTTCACGGGACGGTACGTCATGCACTGCCACATGCTCGTGCACGAGGACATGGGGATGATGCAGGGGGTGACGGTCGTCTGATCAACCCTCGGGGTGCGCGCGTCCGGTGATGCGCGCCCGGCACCACCGCACGCTCGCGAACGCGAACTTCGCTACGAGCCAGACGATTGCGAGCGGCAGGAACCCGAGCAGCATCAAGCCGATTCCGATCTTCTCGAGCGCGGCAGGCACGGCGCCGGCCACACCCGCCTGCCGCAATCCCGTGCCCATGATCATGATCAGCAGCCCGTTGCAGGCCATTGCACCGATGCCGAACGCGACCCGGCATTCGGCGCCGGCGACCCATCGATTGCTGGTGAACATCCCGAAGCTGAAGCTGCTCGTGCACTGGCGAGTTCCCGGTCCGAACGCGATCCAGTTGGCGAGCGCCGCGAAGCCCGCGACGATGAGGAACGCGAGCGCGCTGCCGAGCCACGGGGCCCGCAGGGCGACGTCGTAGAGCCAGAGGAACACCGCGCCCGCCAGGAAGATCGCGCCGGCCGCCACGCCGACCCACGGCGGTCCGTTGATCTGGCTCGCGTGAAACGGGGCCACGTCGAGCGCCGAGAGGATCGGGAACATCCCGGCGGCCGCGAACGCAATCCCCAGGAAGAACCGGAACAGGAACGGCGGGACGTGGCCGTCGCTCACGGAGCCTTGCGCTTGGCCGACTCGCGTTCGCGCAGCACCTTGCGCTGCACCTTCCCGGTGGTGGTCATCGGCAGCGCCTCGAGGAACTCGATCTCCTTCGGGTACTCGTAGGGCGCGAGGAAGCTTCGCACGTGCCGCTGGATGTCCGCCTCGAGGTCCTTCGACGCGTCGTGCCCCGCCGCAAGCACCACGAAAGCCTTCACGACGTTGCCGCGCGTCTCGTCGGGAATCGGGATGACGGCGGCGTTCGCGACGGCCGGGTGCTTCACGATGCAGTTCTCGATTTCGGACGGCCCCACGCGATAGCCCGCCACCTTGAACATGTCGTCGGCGCGTCCCTGGTACCAGAGGTAGCCGTCCTCGTCCATGCTCGCCATGTCGCCCGTGCGGCACCAGTCCCCGGTGTACTTGTGGCGCGTGGCGTCCGCGTTGCCGAGATACTCGAGGAAGAACACGGGATCGGGCGTTCCGTCGGGCGCGATCCGGTTCACTGCGACGTCGCCCGTCTCGCCGCGCGCGACCTCGCGTCCGTCGTCGTCGATCACCGCGACGCGGTGCCCGGGATAGGGCCTGCCCATCGATCCCGGCTTCGCCGGCCAGTTGCCGCACGAATTGCCGACGATGTAGTTCATCTCGGTCTGGCCGAACATCTCGTTGATCGTCACGCCGAGCGCTTCCTGCGCCCATCCGAACACCGTCGTGCCGACGGACTCGCCGGCGCTCATGATCGTGCGCAGGTCGATGTCGAAGCGTTCGCGCGGCCTCGGGAACGCCTTCATCATGAGCTTCAGCGCCGTCGGGAACAGGAACGTGTTGCGCACCTGGTACTTTTCGATGAGCTGCAGCGCTCGCTCCGGATCGAAGCGTCCGCGATACCCGACGATGGGCTGCCCGAAGTAGAGCGCGGGCAGGAGCGCGTCCATGAGCCCGCCCGTCCACGCCCAGTCGGCAGGCGACCAGAAGAGATCGCGCGGTTGCGGATAGCCGTCGTGCGAGTGCACGAACCCGGGCAGGTTGCCCAGCAGGCAGCGGTGCGGCATCAGCGCACCCTTGGGCGGGCCGGTGGTGCCGCTCGTGTAGACGATGAGCGCGGGATCCTCCGCCAGCGTGGCAACGGGCTCGAAGTGCGGCGAGGCCGCACTTACCGCCGCGTCGTAGTCGACGATGCCGCCGCCGCTCGCTCCGGCACATCCGATGACGTGCGAAAGCCGCGGCAGCCTGTCGCGGATCGGCGCGATGTTGGGAAGCGACTGCGGATCGACGAGCGCAGCCCGTGTGCCGGAATTGTCGAGCCGGTACTCGAGCGCTTCCGGCCCGAAGAGGAACGACAGCGGCACCGCGATGGCGCCCATCTGGTAGACCGCAAGATGCGCGACCACGGTCTCCCGCCGCTGCGGCAGGATCAGCGCGACGCGATCGCCGCGCGCGACCCCGAAGCCGCGCAGCACGTTGGACAGGCGGTTCGCTTCGCGCGCCAGGTCGAAGAAGGTGTGGGAGGAGGACGCACCCGACTCGTCCTCCCAGTAGAGTGCGAAGCGGCTGCGATCGCTGGCCCAGCGCGCGCAGCAGGCGTGCGCGATGTTGAACTCGCGTGGAACGTCCCAGCGGTGCGTGGAATGGAGGGCGGCGTAGTTGTCGTCAGCCACGATGGCCGACTAGATTACTCGTTCGCGGCTGCCGGCGGAACCAGCGAGCCGGAGAGGATCGAGTCGACCGACGGCATGGGCTGCGTGTGGTCCGCGGTCTCCACGGTAGCCCACACCCAGTCGGGCTGCTGCTCGAGGAGGCGCCCAAACCGGATCGGCTGCACCGCCTTGCCCGCGACGAGACGCAGGCGCTTGGCCGGCTGGTACTCGGCTGCGGGCACGACGAGGGACTGCACGGCGCTGTCGGACTCACGCTTGCGCAGCGCGAGGAACAGCGCGTGGATCGTGCGGCCGCTGATCACCGCCACTTCACCGTCGACCGAATAGTTGCCGTCGCCGCCGCCCGCGCCGCCCTTGCGCTGCTCGACCAGGTCGACGCCGACGAGCGTGTTGGCGATGACCTGCAATCCGATCTCCGCGCGGTCGGCGGTCATGCGTTTCATGCGCCGCACGATGCCGAGCGTCCATGTCGGTTGCCCCTCGGGCCGGATGGCGGCCATCGAGCGGGCATAGGCCTCGCGCCCCTCGGCGGTCATTCGCACGCGCTTCTTCCGTCGGTCCGCCACACAGGGCTCGACCGAGACCAGCTTCGCGACCTCAAGACGCTGAAGCGTATTGGTGATGGCGCCCGGGGTCATCTTCAGGGCATCGGCGATGCCGGCCGGCGTCGGGTCCTCGCCCCGTCGCGCGATCAGGCT
>CAZIZD010000465.1:0-3312 GCA_964543615.1 uncultured Alcaligenaceae bacterium
CATGACCTGCGGCCCGCGGATGCAGATCTCGCCCGGCTCGCCGATGCCGACGTCCTTGCCGCTGTCGTCGCGCAGCACCACCTCGGTGGAGGAGATCGGCAATCCGATCGTGCCGTTGTACTCGGGAAGGTCGAGGGGGTTGATGGTCGCGGCGGGCGACGTCTCGGTGAGGCCGTAGGCCTCGATCAGCGGAACGCCCGTCACTTCCTTCCACCTCTTGGCGACCGCTTCCTGGACCGCCATGCCGCCGCCCAGCGTGATGCGCAGCGCGGAGAAGTCGAGCTTGGCGAAGTCGGGGTTGTTGACGAGCACGTTGAAGAGCGTGTTCACGCCGGTGAAGGCGGTGAACTTGTACTTGCCCATCTCCTTGACGAAGCCCGGGATGTCGCGCGGATTGGGGATGAGGATGTTCTCGCCCCCGAGCGACATGAAGACGAGGCAGTTCGCGGTGAGCGAGAAGATGTGGTAGAGCGGCAGCGGCGTGATGATCACCTCGCGCCGATTGGCATCGAGGAACGGCCTGATCCACGCGCGCGCCTGCACCATGTTGGCGACGATGTTGCGATTGAGGAGCATCGCGCCCTTGGCGACCCCCGTGGTGCCGCCCGTGTACTGCAGGAACGCGATGTCGTCGTGCCCGATGTCCACGCGCTCCAGCGTGCGCTTGCGTCCTTCCGCAAGCGCGTCGGAGAGCAGGATCGACCCGGGAAGCGCGTACTGCGGGATCATCTTCTTGACCTTGCGCAGGACGAAGTCGACGAGAAGCCCCTTGAAGCCCAGGAGCTCGCCGATGGACGTGACCACGACCTGCCGCACCTTGGTCTTGCCCACCACCTGGGCCACCGTGTTGGCGAAGTTCTCGACGCACACGAGCACCTCGGCGCCCGAATCGTTGAGCTGGTGCTCGAGCTCGCGTGGCGTGTAGAGCGGGTTGACGTTGACCACGGTGCACCCCGCGCGCAGCGTGCCGAACAGGCACACCGGGTATTGCAGGATGTTGGGCATCATGAGCGCCACCCGCGCGCCTTTGCGACAGCCGATGCCCTGCAGCCAGGCGCCGAACGCCGCCGTCAATGTGTCGAGCTCCGAGAAGCCGACCGAGCGTCCCATGCACGTGAACGCCGGGCGCCCGCCGTACTTGCTGACGCTCTCCTCGAAGATCTCGCGCACCGACGCGTATTCGTTCACGTCGATCTCGGCCGGAACCCCCTTGGGGTAGTGGCGAATCCAGGTCTTCTCCACGATGCTCCTCCTGGACCGTGGCGGTCCGCTGTGCGACGACGTTGGGCAGTCTTTCCGCGGCACGCGCCCTTGCTTGGAGCACGCGTCCGGCGGCAAATGCTACACCACGGAACTACCCCTGGAACATCCGTCAGGCAGCGTCCGCGTAATGCAACGGGCCGCCACGGAACGGGGCGAAGCCGGTGCCGAAAATGGCCCCCGCATCGACCAGGTCCGCATCGGCCACGATATGCTCGGCGAGCGCCGACTTCGCCTCGCTCACATACGGCGTGACGAGGCGCTCCGCGAGCCCCGCCGGCACCGCGCCGGCTGCATTCTTTTTCGCCTTGCCGTCGACCCACTCGTAGAAGCCGCGGCCGCTCTTCTTGCCGAGTTGTCCGGCCGCGACGAGCTCCATGAGTCGCCTGGGCGGCGCAGCGCTCCCGCCCAGGAGCTTGCCCACCTCGACGCAGATGTCGAGCCCCACAGTGTCGGCGAGCTCGATCGGACCCATGGGCATGCCGAACGCGACGGCGGCCTCGTCGACCGTCTCCGGAGCTACGCCTTCGTCGACCGCGCGCATCGCGGCCATGAGGTAGGGCGCGAGCAGGCGGTTCACAAGGAAGCCGGGGGCGCTCTTCACCGGGAGCGGCAGCTTGTCGATCTGGCGCACGAACGCCGCGGCGCGCGGCACCAGGTCGTCGCGAGTTGTCGCGCCCACCACGATCTCGACCAGCATCATGCGCGCGACGGGATTGAAGAAGTGGATGCCGACCAGGCGCGCAGGATCGGTGAGCGCGGTCGCGATCTCCTCGAGCGGAATGCTCGACGTGTTGCTAGCGAGCACGGCGTCGGGTTTGGCCCGCTTCTCGAGCGAGGCGAAGAGCGCGCGCTTGGCGTCGACGTTCTCGAAGATGGCCTCGATGATCACGTCGGCCCGTGCGACGCCGTCGCCGGCCACGTCGGGGATGAGCCGGTCGCGGGCATCGCGCGCCCGCCGCGGGTCCTTGAGGCGGTCGGAGAAGAGCTTGCCCGCCCGCTTCATCGCCGGGGCGAGGCGCTCCGCGTTCTGGTCCTGCAGCGTGACCGTGAGGCCGCGCAACGCACACCATGCGGCGATGTCGCCACCCATGGTGCCGGCACCCACGACGTGCACGTGCGAAGCCTTCCACGCGTCCTCCTTGCCCAGGCTCTTCAGGCGCTCCTGCAGGCGGAAAACGCGGAGGAGGTTGGCGGCGGTGGGGGAGGAAAGCAGCGACGGGATCGACGCCGGATCGGAGGGCGCCGGCAGGAGCGCGTTGCCGTCGTACTTGGCGAAGAGCTCCAGGATCGCGTAGGGCGCGGGATAGTGATCGCGGCGCGCGCGCTTCGCGACCTGCTTCTCCGCTTGCGACGCGATGAAGCGGCGCGCGATCGGATTGAGCGTGAGCGCGAGCGGCATCGGCAGCTCGCGCGGCGGCGGCAGCGCGCGCAGCACGCCGCGCGCGGTGCTCTCCATGATGCGCACCGGGACGGCTTCGTCGACGAGGCCCATCTTCTTCGCGCGCCGCGCGTCGATCGTCTTTCCGGTGAGCAGCATGTCGAGGGCCGCGGGTCCGCCGACGAAACGCGGCAGGCGCTTGATCCCGCCCCAGCCGGGCACGATCCCGAGCATCACCTCGGGCAGGCCCAGCCGCGTGCCGGGCTCGTCGATGGCCACCCGATAGCGGCAGGCGAGCGCGAGCTCGAGCCCGCCTCCGAGGCAAAAGCCCTTCACGAGCGCCAGCGTGGGATACTTCACGGCGGCAAGCCGCTCGAACGTGTCCCATCCCCGGCGCACGATCGCCATCGCGGCGTCCCCGTCCTTCACTTCGCCGAACTCTTCGACGTCCGCGCCGGCAATGAAGCCGTTGGCCTTGCCGGAACGGATGATGAGCCCGGTCGGCGGCTCGCGATCGAACTGGTCGAGCGCCTCGTTCAGCTCGGCGAGCACTTCCGCGGACAGCGTGTTGGTAGACGCATCGGCCTTGTCGAAGGCCAGCGTGGCAAGGCCGCCCGCATCGCGCGTGATGATCCAGTGTTTCATCGCTCTCTTCCTAGGTCCGCTCGATC
>CAZIZD010000466.1:0-3298 GCA_964543615.1 uncultured Alcaligenaceae bacterium
AGCCACGCGGCGCCGTCGACGTCGAGCCGCGCGACCGCGGTATCTCCCGCGAACGCGGCCAGCGCACGCGCGCGCAATGCCGGCGGCAACGACGCGTCGGTGACCATCCTCGCGATCTCGCGGAAGCTCGGCTCGGGAAGGGGCGCGTAGAGGTCGAGCAGGAGCCGCAACATCTCGCGCGCACGCTGCGCGGGCGTGTGCGCAACCTCGAGCGGCGGCGCGATCGCATAGACCTTGATGCCGTTGACGCGGCGCGCGACGTGCAGCCTCCCGCGAAAGTGCAATGCCTCGAGCACGCGCGTCGTCGCCGTCGAGTCGCCGCCCCACCCGTTGACCGTGCGATGCCGCCCGAGCACCGCGAGGTCGCGCGGGTGCGTCTCGCCGTTGCGCTCGACGTGCGCGAGCACGCGCGCGGAAAGACGCGGATGCTCCCGCTCCACGCGAAAGCGCAGCGCGCCCGATCGCGGATGCAGGAGCGCGCGCGCCTCCGGCGTCAGGACGCCGTAGACGTGGAGATAGTCCTCCACCAGCCCGAGCGCCGCGTAGTCGCGATCAAGATCGCCCGTGCGATAGCCCTCGACGCGATGGCGCAGCACGAGATCGGCCGCGCGCGCGGGCGCGCGGATGGGGTCGAGCTGCACGAAGCGCATGCGCGCGACGGCGTCTGCGAGCGAAGCTTGGGGACGCAGCGATCGGGCGATCGCGTGCGCACGAAGGTCTCGCAGCGCGGACGTCATGCGCGACATCCTCACGCCGCGCGGAGCGCATCCACTATCGACAGGCGAGCCGCCCGCGCCGCCGGCAGGAAGCCGCCGACGAATCCCATGAACAGCGCGAACGCGAGCGACGCGAGGACGATCCCCGGGGTGAGCGTGAACGAGAACGCGATCTCCGAGAACGTCTGGAAGTTGGTGGTCGAGATCGGCACGAACTGCATGAACGACGCCGCGAGCACGCCCACCGCGCCGCCGACGAGCCCGAGCAGCAGCGCCTCGAGAAGGAACGCGGTGAGGATGCTCGCGCGCGAGAAGCCCAGCGCGCGCAGCGTGCCGATCTCGGCGGTGCGCGACGCGACGCTCGCGTACATCGTGATCATCGCGCCTATGATGGCGCCGATCGAGAAGATGATGGAGATGGTCGTCCCGAGGTACGAGATGAACTTGCCCAATGCCTCCGACTGGTCGGCGTAGAACTGCTGCTCGGACTTGGCTTCGAGCTGAAGCCGCGGATCGGCCTCGATGCGCTTCCGGATTTCGCCGAGCGCGTTCCGGTCGTCGATCTTGAAGACGAGCGCGGAGAACACGACGCGGCGGAATGCCTGCAGGAGCTGCTCCGCATCGCCCCAGATCTCGGAGTTGAAGCCGGTCTTGCCCGCGTCGAAGATGCCCACCACCGTCCAATCGCGCTGCGCGAAGCGCAGGGTCTCGCCCAGGCTCGCGCCGCGGAATCCCTCTGCGATCGAACGGCCGGCGATGATCTCCGAGGTGCCGGGCCGGAACATCCTCCCCTCGACGATGCGCACCTGCGGCCGCAACGTGAGGCCTTCGGGGGTCACGCCGCGGATCACGACGTTGGACGGGTTGCCGTTGCGCTTGGGCAGGCTGATCAGCACCACCGGCTCCTTCGACATGAGCTTGCGCCCGTCCTGTCCGGTCGTGATCTCCGGGTACGTCTCGACGACGTTGGCCGCGAGGCGCTCGATGCCGCTCTGGATCTCCGTCTGCGAGCCGCGGCGGATCACGATCACGTTGTCCGGCTGTCCGGTGGCCACGAGCGTCTCCCGAAGGCCCGCACCCAGCATGAGCACCGTCGTGAACACGTAGACGACGAGCGCCATGCCGCCGGCCGTGAGCACGGTCGTGAGCTTGCGCGCCCACAGGTTGCGCGCGATGTATGAGAACGGAATCGCGTTCATCGGCGGCAGATCGTGGCGCGCGGGCTCACGCCACGGCCCGCAGGCCGTCGACGATCTTGACGCGCGAGGCGCGCCAGGCGGGAATGAGCGCGGCCACGACGCCCACGAGGAGCGCAGCACCCACCTGCATCAGGATCGTCTCCTCGGAGACGAAGAACACCGGCAGCAGCGTGCCGAGCAGGCTGCCGAAGAAGCCGGCCACGGGAAACGTGATCGCGATGCCGAGGAGGCCGCCGGCGAGCGCGATGCCAACCGACTCGGCGAAGATGAGTCCCGCCACGAAGCCGTCGCCGAAACCGATGGCTTTCATGGTCGCGTACTCCGAGTAGCGCTCGCGCGCGGTCATCGCCATGGTGTTGGCCATCACCGCCATGATGATGATCACGATCACGTACGACACCGCCTGGATCGCGACGAGTATCGCCTCGGTCATGGACACGAAGCCCAGCTGGAACGCCTTCTCCGTCTCCGTGAGCGTCTCGGCGAGCGAGTTCTTGAAGGTCGCGTCGATGCGCTCCGAGATCTCCGCGGCCTGGTTCGGGTCGCGTATCTCGACGGTGTACCAGCCCACCTGGTCCGCGCGCCGCGGATTGCGGGCCTTGATCGTCTCGTTGAGGTACTCCCAGTGGAACAGGAACTGCGTCTCGTCGACCTTGGCGTCGGCGCCGTCGTAGATCGCGCGCAGCGTGAAGGTCCACGTGCCCGGGAAGATCGTGCCGCGCAGCGGGATCTGGTCGCCGATCTTCCAGCCGTACCGGTCCGCGGTCTTGCGCCCGGCGACCGCGCCCTGCCGGTCGAGCAGGAACGCCTTGCGCTCCTCGGCCGAGATGCGGAACTCGGGATACATGTCGAGGTAGGCCGCGCCCTGGATGGCGAACTGCGGGAAGAAGTTGCTCTCGGTCACGTAAATGCCGCCGAACCAGTTGCCGCCCGCCACCGACGCGACGCCGGGAACCTGGCGCAGCTTCTGCGCATAGTTGAGCGGGAGCGGGAACACGAGTGAGATCGCGTTGCGCGTGATGAGGCGGGTGGAGGCGCTCGCCTCGGCGCCCGCGTACCAGGCATCGACGATCGTGCGCAGCACCCCGAAGGCCACGATCGCCACCACGATGCCCAGCATGGTGAGCGTCGTGCGCAGCTTGTGCCGGAACGCATTGCGCAGGATGAGATGGAGGACGAACATGCGCTCGGCTTCAGTCGGCGAGGACGCCCTTCTCGAGATGGATGAGGCGCCGTGCGCGCTCCGCAGCCTTGGGGTCGTGCGTCACCATGACGATCGTCTTGCCGATCTCGCGGTTGAGGCGCTCGAGGAGGCCGAGGATTTCCTCGGCTGTCGTGCGGTCGAGGTCGCCTGTGGGCTCGTCGGCGACGATGATCGTGGGA
>CAZIZD010000467.1:0-3282 GCA_964543615.1 uncultured Alcaligenaceae bacterium
GGCGCGAGGTGGACTACCTCGTCGTCGACATGCCGCCCGGCACCGGCGACATCCAGCTCACGCTCGCGCAGAAGGTGCCCGTGACGGGCGCCGTGATCGTGACGACCCCGCAGGACATCGCGCTCATCGACGCGCGCAAGGGCCTCAAGATGTTCGAGAAGGTCGGCGTGCCCATCGTCGGCATCGTCGAGAACATGAGCATCCACGTGTGCAGCAACTGCGGCCACGCCGAGCACATCTTCGGCGAGGGCGGCGCGGCGCGGATGTGCAAGGACTACAACGTGCCGTTCCTGGGCTCGCTCCCGCTCGACATCCGCATTCGCGAGCAGGCGGACTCCGGGCGTCCTACCGTGGTGGCGGATCCCCAGAGCAAGGCCGCGGAGATCTACCGCGACATCGCCCGCAAGGTCGCGGTGTCGGTCGCCGAGAAGGCCGCCGATTTCTCGGCCAAGTTCCCGAGCATCAAGATCCAGAACACGTGAGCGTCCTCGCGCGCGCGCTC
Source organism: uncultured Alcaligenaceae bacterium (assembly GCA_964543615.1). Taxonomy (GTDB): domain Bacteria; phylum Pseudomonadota; class Gammaproteobacteria; order Burkholderiales; family Casimicrobiaceae; genus VBCG01. The sequence continues at coordinate 503 of CAZIZD010000467.1, forward strand.
GCGCTCCTGTGTCTCGCGCTCGCCTCCGCGGCGAACGCGTTGCCCGGCGATGCCGCGGTGAAGGCGCTGCTCGAGGAGCGCATCGCGCAGAAGCGCGCGGTGGGACTTGCCGCGGTGCTCGTCGACCGGAACGGAACGCGCATCGTCACGGCGGGCGCGGCGCGCAACGGCGCGGCCGTTGCAAGCGACACCGAATTCGAGATCGGCTCGCTCACCAAGACCTTCACGGCGCTGCTGCTGGCCGATGCGGTCGTTCGCGGAAAGGCGGCGCTCGACGACCCCGTCACGAAGTACGTCGACGCGAGTGGACTCGCGCGCGACGGCAGGACAGTCACGCTGGGCCAGCTCGCGTCCCACACGTCGGGCCTGCCGCGCCTGCCGAAGAATCTGGCGCCCGCCAATCCCTCCGACCCGTACGCGGACTACGACGGCGCCCGGCTCATGGCCTTCCTCGCCGGAAGCCCGCTGCAGGACGCGCCCGGCGCCGGTTACGACTACTCGAACCTGGGCGCGGGATTGCTGGGCTACGCCCTCACGTTTCGCGACGGCGGCTACGAGAAGGTGCTGCGCGAACGGGTGCTGGCGCCGCTCGGCATGAGCGACACGGCGATCGCCCTGTCGCCTGCGCAGCGCTTGCGCTTCGCCGCGGGCCACGACCGCAATCTCGATCCGGCCGGCCCTTGGACACTGGACGCGCTCGCTGGCGCGGGCGCGCTGCGCGCAACACCCGCGGACATGGCGAAGTATCTCGAGGCCGCCATCGATCCTGCGAAGGCGCCGCTGGCCGCGGCGTGGAAGCTCGCCGAGACGCCCGTCGCCGACGGTCCCGTGCCCTCGCTGCGCGTCGCGCTCGCATGGCACGTCAAGTCGCGCGAGGGATCGAGCATCGTCTGGCACAACGGGCAGACCGGCGGCTTCGCGTCGATGATGGCGTTCGATCCGGTCGAGAAGGCCGGCGTCGTCGTGCTGTCGAATGCCGCGATCCCGGTGGACGATCTCGCGCTGCACATGCTCGACGCCTCGATTCCGCTCTCCGATCCGCCCAGGCGGCGCGTTGCGGTGAAGCTCGACGGCGCGTCGCTCGATCGCGTGACCGGGCGCTACGAGCTCGCGCGCGACTTCTTCGTGACGATCCGCCGCGATGGCGATCGCGCGTATGCGCAGGCCACCGGCCAGCCGGAAGCGGAGATCTTCGCCGAGAGCGAGAGCGAGTTCTTCTACAAGGTGGTGGACGCGCAGCTCACGTTCGTCCGCGGCCCCGATGGCCGCGCGGCGCTGCTGGTGCTGCACCAGGGCGAGCGCGACATCCGCGCGCGCAGAGTCGAGTAAGGGGAAAACGATGATCAAGTCGGACAAGTGGATCCGCCGCATGGCGCAGTCGACGGGCATGATCGAGCCGTTCGAGGCGGGCCAGGTGCGCGAGGTCGACGGCAAGCGGATCGTCTCCTACGGGACGTCGAGCTACGGCTACGATATCCGCTGCTCGCGCGAGTTCAAGATCTTCACCAACATCAACTCGACCATCGTCGATCCCAAGGCGTTCGACGCGGGGTCGTTCGTCGACTTCACGGGCGACGTTTGCATCATTCCGCCCAATTCGTTCGCGCTGGCGAGGACGGTGGAGTACTTCAGGATTCCTCGCAACGTTCTCACGATTTGCCTCGGCAAGAGCACGTATGCCCGCTGCGGCATCATCGTCAACGTAACCCCCTTCGAACCCGAGTGGGAAGGCTACGTTACGCTCGAGTTCAGCAACACGACGCCCCTGCCCGCCAAGATCTACGCCAACGAGGGCGTGGCGCAGGTCATCTTCTTCGAGTCGGACGAAGTCTGCGAGACGTCGTACAAGGATCGTGGCGGAAAGTACCAGGGCCAGCAGGGCGTGACGCTGCCCAAGATCTGACGGATGCTCCGCGCGCGTTCGAAGGCGGCCTCCGTCGCGACGATCGCGCTATGCCAGGTCGCGGCGCTCGGCCTGTGGTTCTCGGCGTCCGCCGTCGTGCCCGCGCTCGTGCGCGAGTACGGCCTGTCCGGGTTCATGCAGGCCGCGCTCACGAGCGGCGTGCAGCTGGGCTTCGTCGCCGGTTGCCTCTTGAGCGCGACCCTCGGCCTGCCCGATCGCGTCGATCCGCGCAGGTTGTTCGCATCGTGCGCGTTCGGTGGCGCGGTCGCCAACGCGCTGCTGCTCGCGATCGACCCCTCGACGGCGCTCGCGCCGGTCCTGCGCTTCGCCACGGGGATGGCGCTTGCCGGCGTCTATCCCGTGGGCATGAAGCTCGCCTCGACCTGGGCGAAGGGCGACATGGGCCTCATGGTCGGCATCCTGGTCGGCGCGCTCACGCTCGGCTCGGCGCTGCCGCATCTCGTGAACGCGGCAGGCGGCGTGGACTGGCGCATTCCGGTGATCGTGTCCTCGATGACCGCGCTCGCGTCAGCAGCCGCGATCGGCCGCGCGGCGCTCGGCCCCAATCGCGCTCCCGCCTCGCCGTTCGATCCGCGTGCCGCGCTCACCGCGTGGCGCGACGTACCGCTGCGCCTCGCCAACCTCGGATACTTGGGACACATGTGGGAGCTCTACGCGATGTGGGCGTGGATCGGCGTGTTCCTTGCGGCGAGCTTTGAGGCGTCGATGCCGGCCGAGACCGCGGCGACTGCGTCCAAGCTGGCCGCGTTCGCGACCATTGCTGCCGGCGGCATCGGCTCGGTGGCTGCCGGATTGCTCGCGGACCGAGCAGGACGTACCACCATCACGATCGGCGCCATGGCGATTTCAGGGTCTT
>CAZIZD010000468.1:0-3278 GCA_964543615.1 uncultured Alcaligenaceae bacterium
CGGCGCACCGCCACTTCCATGGCGTGCGGCTGCACGCTGTCGAGATTCACACCCGGTGCCTGGCAGCCGAATAACACGGTAGTCCCCAGCGCGACAGCAATTCCCCGAAAACTCATTGGGCCTCCCCTTTGGCGAAAACTTTGCGTTCTCGAGGGGAGGATACTAGACGCTACATCCGCGGCTCGCCTTGCGCGTTGACGAGGATGGTCGCGCCCGGTGGTGTCGTCGTCTGCACGCGATGCTCGTACCCGCGGAAGTTATACGTGACGTCCCAGTAGTCGAGGCGTCCAGACGAAGAAACGTTCGTGCAGCGCTGCACGTCCTGCGTCGTCACGGTCGGCGAATCGCGACCGACGTTCGCACCTACGAGCGCGCCCGTGGCGGCGCCGACACCGGTCGCGACGTCGCGACCGCGTCCGCCGCCGATCTGATGTCCCAGGATGCCGCCTGCGACACCGCCTACGATCGCGCCCGGGACATTCATGCCGGAGCTTCCGGTCTCGACGGCCTGGCGTTCGACCCAGCAGCGTTGCTCGGGCGGGCCCACAACGGCACGCACCGACGTGACCGGCGCCTCGTACAACGCTTCGTCGGGGCGACGCCTGTAGTCGTAGGCGACCGGCGTGCCCGCCAGACGTTGCGCCTCTTCCGCACGACGCTGCGCTTCCGCCGCCTGCATCTGTGCGGCAACCGCCTGCTGCTGGGTCGCATTGGCGACGATGCGCGCATCCGTTGCCGCGCGCTGCGCGTCGAGTGCCACCTGCTCGCTGCGAAGACGCGCGACGTCCTGCGCAGCGACCACGCGTTGCCTGGAGAGGAGGGCAAGCTGGTGCGCCTTGTCGTAACCGCCGCTCGCCGCGACGCTCTCCGCCTCGTTCAGCGTGACGGCCGCCTGGTCGAGCTCGCCGGGCGCGTACATCACGATCTGCGGGTTGCGGCGCGCGGCCTCGAGAGACACCCGCGCATCGTCCAGCGCCGGGTCGCGTGGAGGATAGGTGGCACAGCCGGACGCCGCGAGGAGCGCGAGGGCGACGGCAAACGTTGTGGACTTTTTGACGAACACGATAGCCTCCGAATGTTGGGTGGCCCCTCGCTGCGCCGCGCATGCGGGGATGGCCGGGTTGGTGGAGAGGCTACGGCGTGAATCTGCCAAGCGCAGTCGGACGGCTGCGGATTCGGTAGTCGCGGTGTGGCTTACCGGAGGCGTCGCGGCTCGCGAACCGCCATCGCTTCGCGTTAGGCTCGCGTTGCGACGGCGTGCACGTCAGGCGCGGTCCCCCATCGCAGCTTCGAGCCCTCGATCGCGCGATTCGTCTACGCCACCGGCGGCATGCCCGCCAATATCTTGTCGAGCGTGATCGGATAGTCCCGCACCCGAACGCCAGTCGCGTTGTAGATGGCATTTGCGACGGCGGCCGCCGCGCCGCAGATGCCGAGCTCGCCCACCCCTTTGGCTTTCATCGGTGACGACATGGGATCGGTCTCGTCAAGGAAGATCACGTCCAGATGCGGGACGTCGGCGTGGACCGGGACCTCGTAGCCGGCGAGATCGTGATTGACGAAGAAGCCGCGTCGATGATCGACGACGAGCTCCTCGGTCAGCGCGGCGCCGATGCCCATCGTCATCGCGCCGATCACCTGGCTGCGCGCCGTCCTCGGATTCAGAATGCGACCCGCGGCGCACACGGCGAGCATGCGGCGTACGCGCGTCTCGGCGGTCGCCGCGTCGACCCCGACTTCGACGAAGTGCGCGCCGAACGTCGACTGGCGAAATGTCTTCTCGTCCCCGAACTCGATGGCGTCCTCGGCCACCATGCCCGCAGGACCCACGGCCTTGGCAAGGGGAACGCTACGATCGGCCGACTTCACGACACCCTCGGAAAACACCGCGGAAGCCGGATCCATCCCGGCCTTTCGCGCGATCGCATCCCGCAGCTTGGTGCAGGCCGCGAACACGCCCGACGTCGAGCTGTTGCCACCCCATTGCCCGCCTGACCCGCACGAGACGGGAAAGCTCGAGTCCCCCAGGCGAACGGTCACACGGTGCATGGGCACGCCCAGCATCTCTGCGGCGGTTTGCGCGATCACCGTATAGCTGCCGGTGCCGATGTCGGTCATGTCGGTCTCGACGAACACGTCGCCCGCGCCATCGACGCGCACGCGCGCCGCAGACTTCATGACCGGATTGGGCCGGAAGGCCGCGGCCATGCCCATCCCGACGAGCCAGCGGCCATCGCGCGTGGACCCAGGCACACGGCTTCTCTTCGACCATCCGAACTTCTCCGCGCCGAGCCGCAGGCACTGCACGAGCTGACGCTTCGAGAAGGGGCGTTCCGGATGCTCGGGATCGACCTGCGTGTCGTTCATGATCCGCAGCTCGACGGGATCGATCCCGCACTTCTCGGCGAGCTCGTCCATGGCGATCTCGAGCGCCATCATGCCCGATGCTTCCCCGGGCGCGCGCATCGCGTTGCTCTCGGGAAGGTCGAGCACGGCCAGCCGTGTCGCCGTCATGCGGTTGGCGCCGGCATAGAGCAGGCGCGTTTGGCTCACGGAGCCATCCGGCTGGCCCCCGGGAAGATCGCCCGACCAGTTCTCATGCCCGATGGCGCCGATCTTTCCGTCCGCGCTCGCACCGATGCGGATGCGCTGCACGGTGGCAGGTCGATGCGTGGTGTTGTTGAAGATCATCGGGCGCTCGAGGGACACCTTCACGGGTCGCTTCGCAGCGCGCGCCCCCAGCGCCGCCAGCAGCGCGTCGGCACGCAGGAACAATTTGCCCCCGAAGCCGCCGCCGATGAACGGCGAGGTGATCCGCACACTCTCCTTGGGGATGCCCAGCGTCTCGGCCATGTCGCTGCGCGCCCAGTCGATCATCTGGTTCGAGGTCCACACCGTGAGCTTGTTGCCGTTCCACGCTGCAATGGACGCATGCGGCTCCATCATCGCGTGCGCCTCGTCCGGCGTCGTATACGTCTCGTCTACCTTGATCGCCGCGGCCGCAAATGCCTCCGTGAAGTTTCCCACGGCGGTATCGGGCGGCTCGTCCTGAAGCTTGTCGGGCTTCGTGGCGCTATCCTTGGCGTGCTCGAGGTCGAATCGCCCCGCCGCACTTGCGTAGTCCACGCGGACGAGACGCGCCGCCGCGCGCGCCTGCTCGAACGTCTCGGCCACGACCAGCGCGACCGCCTGGTGGTAGTGATCGACCTCGGGTCCCGCGAGGAGCTTGGCGGTGTTGCGCTTGGGCTTGCCCAGCTTGCCGGCATTCTGTGCGGTGA
>CAZIZD010000469.1:0-3238 GCA_964543615.1 uncultured Alcaligenaceae bacterium
TAATTTCCTTTCCTTCCCGACATGACCGTCCGCTCCGCTTCCCAAGCCACCCCGACGTCCGCGCGCCTCGCCCAGGTCCTTGCGCAGCTCGGCCGCATCGTCGTCGGCAAGGACGATCCCCTGCGCCTCGCCCTCGCCTGCCTCCTGGCCCGCGGCCACTTGCTGATCGAGGACATCCCGGGTGTGGGCAAGTCGACGCTCGCGCAGGCGCTCGCCCAGACGCTCGGGCTCAAGTACTCGCGCATCCAGTTCACGAGCGACCTCCTCCCCGCCGACGTGCTGGGCGTGTCGATCTACGACGAGCGCAGCCAGGCATTCCGCTTCCATCAGGGGCCGATCTTCAGCTCCGTGGTGCTTGCCGACGAGATCAATCGTGCCCCGCCCAAGACGCAGAGCGCGCTCCTGGAGGCCATGGAGGAGCGCCAGGTTTCGATGGACGGGCAGACGCGCAAGCTGCCCGATCCGTTCTTCGTCATCGCCACCCAGAATCCCATCGAGCAGATCGGCGCCTATCCGCTGCCCGAGTCGCAGCTCGACCGCTTTCTCATGGCGATCGAGCTCGGCTATCCAGACCCTGCGGCGGAGCGCGACCTCCTCGCGGGCGGGGATCGCCGGGCGCGCATCGGCGAGTCGGCGCCCCTTGCCGACCCCGCGACGCTCGCCGACTGGCAGCGCGAAGCGTCGGACATCCACGTTGCGCCCGCGCTGCTCGATTACGTGCAGGCGCTGCTCGCGGCTTCGCGCGGCCAGCTCGGAAACGGGCAGGCTGGCAGCGGCGATGCCGGCGCGCGCCGGGGCTTGAGCCCGCGCGCCGGGCTCATGCTGCTCGCCGCCGCGCGTGCCCACGCGATGATCGCCGCCCGCCCGATGGCGCTGCCCGAGGACGTGCAGGCGGTGTTCCCCTCGGTGGCGGGTCACCGCCTCGCCGGCGGAACGCGCGCGGGGGCCGTGCAGGCCAACACGATCCTGCGCGCGGTGCCCCTGCCCTAGGGCACCGAAGGACCCGTCACGCGATGAGTGCCCCGGGACTCGCCGGCGCCGCGCCGCCGACGTGGATCGCACGCTTCCGGCAGCGCGCGTTCCGGCGCGACCCGTCGGACAACGCGCCGGTCGTCCTCAAGCATTCGCGCATCTACCTCCTGCCGACAAGGCGCGGGTGGGCCCTCATCGGAACGCTTGCGATGATGCTCCTCGGCTCGCTCAACTATGCCCTCGCGCTCGGCGTCGGCGTGACCTTCCTGCTCGCCGGGCTCGTGGCCGCCGCGCAATTGCACACCTTCCGCAATCTCGCGGGCATCGAGATCGCGCCGCTTTCCGCGGGAGAGACCTTCGCGGGCGGCACGCTCGAGTTTGCGCTCGCACTACGCGCGGGTGCCGCGGCGCGCACCGACGTCTGGCTGCACGCGGGGGGCGCGGATGCCGGCGGCGACGTCGCGGCCGGGCAGGCGCTCACCCTCACGCTCGAGGTGCCTGTCGCGAGGCGCGGACGCGTCCCGCTCGGACGGGTCACGCTGTCGTCCACCTTTCCGTTCGGGCTCTGGCGCGGATGGGCCTATGTGCACTTCCCGCTCGTCGGCACGGTCTTCCCGGCCGCGGAGATCGGCGCGCCGCCGCTGCCGCACGGCCACGGTGGCGCGGATCCGCTTGCGCAAGGCACGAGCGACGACGCCGATCTCGCGGGACTGCGCGAATTCCAGCGCGGCGATCCTCCGCAGCGCGTTGCGTGGAAGGCCGTCGCGCGGGGTGCGGGCTGGTTCAGCAAGGAGTTCGACGGCGCGGGAGGCGGCGGCCCCATCGCCCTCGACTGGCCGGACCTTCCGGGATCGCTCCCGATCGAGTCGCGCCTGTCGCGCCTCACCGCCTGGGTGCTGGCGGCCGAGCGCTCGGCCCGACCGTTCTCGCTGTCGATTCCAGGGACGCGCCTCCCCGCGAACCAGGGCCGCGACCACCGGCGCGCGGCGCTGACCGCGCTCGCGGTCTTCCCCCCGGAGCGCGAGGCGTGATCTTCGGCAAGGCCGCGCGCGAGAGCCAGGCCCTCACCCCGCTCAAGGTGCGGTGGCTGGGCGCGCTCCTCCTCGCCGCGCAGCTGCCGCAGGCGCCGCACCTCCCGGTCTGGGTGGCCATCGTCGGCCCCATGCTCATCGGCTTGCGCTTCCTGCTCCTGCGCCGCGATCCGCGCCGGCCCGACGCCCCGCCCGCGCGCATTCCCTCCTGGGCGCTCGCGTTGTTTGCGGTCGCGACCGCGCTTGCGCTGCGTCAATCGTTTGGCTACCTCGTCGGACGCGACCCTTCCGTGGCCTTCCTCTACATCCTCGTCGCGATCAAGTTCCTCGAGACGCGGACCCAGCGCGACGGTTCCATCCTGGTGTGCCTCGCGTGCTTCCTCACGATGACGCCGTTCTTCTACAGTCAGTCGCTGTTCGCGGCGCTCGCCGCGCTGCCGGCGGTGCTGCTCGTCGGCGCGGCGCTCGACGCGCTCTCGCTGTCGACGGGCAGCACGCGAACCTTCGCCCCGCGCGCGGCGGTCAGGCGCAGCGCGGTGATGATGCTGCAGGGCCTGCCCATCGCGCTCCTGCTGTTCGTGCTCTTTCCGCGCCTCGCGCAACCCTTGTGGGGGCTGCCGAGCGACTACGGCGCCCGGACCGGGCTGTCCGACTCGATGACGCCGGGCGAGATCAGCGAGCTCTCGCTCAACGACGCCGTTGCGTTTCGCGTGGAGTTCGCGGACGCCGTGCCGCCGAATCGCGACCGGTATTGGCGGGGCCCGGTCTTCTCGCGCTTCGACGGACGGAAGTGGTCGGCGCCCTCGAGCGAGTTCTCGTTTGGCGCGCCGGCGCGGGGGGCCGCGATCGGCTACACGGTCACACTCGAGCCCAACAACAGACGCTGGCTCTTCGCGCTCGACCTGCCCGCGTCGCTTCCGGCGTTTCCCAATGCGTCGCCCGATTCTCCGCCCTGGAACGCGCGCATCTCGCGCGACCAGCAGATCCTCGTAGGGCGGCCGGTGACCGAGACGTTGCACTACGCGCAGCGCTCCGTGCTGCGCTCGTCGTACCCCGCCGCGCTCACCCGGATCGAGAACGACCTCAATCTCCAGCTTGGCAACGGGAATCCGCGCACGATCGAGTTCGGGCGCGAATTGCGCGCTGCCTATCCCGATGCCCGCGCCTTCGCCTCGGCAATCCTGCGCAAGTTCCACGACGAGGAGTACGTGTACACGCTCGCGCCGCCCTCCTAC
>CAZIZD010000470.1:0-3235 GCA_964543615.1 uncultured Alcaligenaceae bacterium
TGCGCGACGCCTCCCCCCAGGGGGCTCCCGCCTTGCGGCGGCCCGTCGGCGGGGACGCCACGATCGCTGCTCGCCCACGCCCAGATGCCGAGGCCCGCGGCGCTGTGGCGCGCGGCCTCCTCCATCGTGAGCCACACGGGCGCAGGCTGCTTGCCCGCCACTACCACGTTGACGTAGTTGCGGCTGCGAAGGCAATGGTCGGTCACGCTCAGGAGCGTGTTCGCATCCGGCGGCAGGTAGACGCGGATCACTTCCGCCTTCTTGTTGACGACGTGGTCGAGGAAGCCCGGGTCCTGGTGCGAGAAGCCGTTGTGATCCTGCCGCCACACGTGCGAGCTCAGGAGATAGTTGAGCGAGGCCACCGGCGCGCGCCACGGGATGCCGTTGCACACCTTGAGCCACTTCGCGTGCTGGTTGAACATCGAGTCGACGATGTGCACGAAGGCTTCGTAGCAGCTGAAGAAGCCGTGGCGCCCGGTGAGGAGATAGCCCTCGAGCCACCCCTGGCACTGGTGCTCGGACAGCACCTCCATCACGCGGCCGTCGGGCGACAGATGATCGTCGGTGGGCAGGATCTCCGCGACGTAGCAGCGGTCGGTGACCTCCAGCACGTCCTGCCAGCGGTTGGAGTTGTTCTCGTCCGGGCTGAAAAGGCGGAAGTTGCGCGCCTCCATGTTGGCCTTCATCACGTCGCGCAGGAACGTGCCCATCGCGCGCGTGGCCTCCGCCATCGCGGCGCCGGGTGCATCGATCTTCACCTCGTAGTCGCGGAAGTCGGGCAGCTGCAGGTCGCGCAGCAGCTTTCCACCATTCGCGTGCGGGTTGTCGCTCATGCGGCGCCGCCCTTTGGGCGGCAGCGACGCGAGCTCGGGCACGAGACGGCCCGCCTCGTCGAAGAGCTCCTCGGGGCGGTAGCTCTTCATCCACTGCTCGAGGATGGCGACGTGGCCGGCCTTCTCCATGTCGCCCATCGGCACCTGGTGGGAGCGCCAGTAGTCCTCGCACTGCTTGCCGTCGATGAACGCGGGGCACGTCCATCCCTTGGGGGAGCACAGCACGATCATCGGCCACGCGGGACGCCTGGTGAATCCGTTGCGGCGAGCGTCGGCCTGGATGCGGCGGATCTCCGCGATCGCGTCATCCACGGCTGCGGCCATCAACTGATGCGCGAGCTCGAAGGGCCGCTCCCAAGAGCGAGCAAGCCCCGAAGCGCCTGGCGCGGAGGGATGTCCAGTCACCGGCGGGGCGTGGCCTTCGACGAACAGCGGCGCGTAGCCCATGCCGCGCAGGTACTGCTCGAGCTCCTCGCGCGGAATGCGCGCGAGATAGCACGGGTTGGCGATCTTGTAGCCGTTCAGATGCAGGATCGGCAGCACCGCGCCGTCGCGCGCGGGATTGAGGAACTTGTTGCCGTGCCATCCGGCGGAGAGCGGTCCCGTCTCGGCCTCGCCGTCCCCGACGACGGCCGCCACGACGAGATCGGGATTGTCGAAGGCGGCGCCGTACGCATGCGAGAGCACGTAGCCCAGCTCGCCGCCCTCGTGGATCGAGCCGGGCGTCTCGGGCGCCGCGTGACTCGGAATGCCCCCGGGAAAGCTGAACTGCCGGAAGAGATGGCGCATGCCGCGCAGGTCCTGCGTCACCTCCTGGTAATACTCGGTGTAGGTGCCTTCGAGATAGGCGTTGGCAACGACGGCGGGACCGCCGTGTCCCGGTCCTGCCATGAAGACCATGTCGAGGTCGTGCGCGACGATCGCGCGGTTGAGATGCGCGATCATGAAGTTGAGGCCGGGCGTGGTGCCCCAATGCCCGAGCAGGCGAGGCTTGACGTGCTCGATGCGCAACGGCTCGTGCAGGAGCGGATTGTCGAGGAGATAGATCTGCCCAACCGACAGGTAGTTCGCCGCGCGCCAGTACGCGTGGATGCGGTCGAGGTCCTGCGCGGCGAGCGGAGCGCGCGCGGTTGCGTTGGTGGATTCCATGCAGGCATGGTAACGCCGGACGCAGTCAGTTCCCGCTTCGCGCCCTTGCGGAAGTCGCGGCCGACCAGTCCATGCCCGCGAAACGCTGCGCGAGGAAGTCCGCGAACGCGCGCACCTTTGCGGAAAGATGGCGGCGGCTCGCGTAGACGACGTTGATCGTGCCCTGCACCTTGCAGTAGCCGCGCAGGATCGGCAGGAGCCTTCCGGCGCGGACGTCGTCGCCGACGATGAAGTCAGGCTCGTAGACGATGCCGATGCCCTCGCGGGCGAGTGCCCCGAGGAAGTCGCCGTTGTTGGCGTACACCGGACCCGACACGCGGACGCGGCGTTCCTCGCCGCTCTTCCCGGTGAAGAGCCACGTGTCGCGCTGCGGTGCGTACTGGTAAAGGACGCACGCGTGCTTCGCCAGGTCCTCCGGCGTGCGGGGCTCGCCGTGCGCAGCGAGATACGCGGGCGACGCGCAGCACACGAGACGCGACGTCCCGACGCGGCGGGCGACCAGGTTCTGGCCGCGCACTGCGCCGATGCGCACGGCGGCGTCGAAGCCTTCGTCGACGAGATCGACGATGCGATCGGACAGCTCGAGCTCGAGCTTCACGCCGGAGTAGCGGCGCATGAAGTCCGCGACCGCGGGCGCGATGTGATCCATGCCGAAGGACACCGGGCACGACAATCGCAGCGTTCCGCGCGGCACGGCGGCGCCTTCGGACGCTGAAGCTTCTGCCTCCTCGAGATCGGCCAGCAACTGCACCGACCGCTCGTGGAAGGCGCGGCCCGGCTCCGTGAGCGAGATGCGGCGCGTAGTGCGGTTGAGGAGTCGCGCGCCGAGGTGGGATTCGAGCTCGGCGACCTGCCGCGACACCGACGACACCGACACGCCGAGGCGCTTGGCGGCGCCGGCAAAGCTGCCCGACTCGACGACGCGGGCAAAGGTGGCGATGGCCTGGAAACGGTCCATGAAGGGACTCCTCTATTATTGCAGTTTGCGCAACAGTGTTTCCATGTTAGCCTACTTTATCCCGTAGGATGCAAGTGCGAGCATTCGTTTCATCGAGGATCCCCGCGCATCCTTCGAGAAGACCGACATGAACGACACACGCAACGCCGATTACGCCGCACTCCTTCTGCGGGTCTCGCTGGGCATCATGTTCATCGCCCACGCGCTTCTCAAATACTTCGTGTTCACGCTGCCGGGCACCGCGCAGTTCTTCGGCTCGCTGGGCCTGCCGGGCGCGCTGGCCTACGTGACGTTC
>CAZIZD010000471.1:0-3232 GCA_964543615.1 uncultured Alcaligenaceae bacterium
GCAACGGGCCCGCAGGCGACATCGTGATGGCGGGAATTCTCGGCCCGCTCAACGCCAAGCTCGGGCAATCGTGCTTCTCGGTGGGAGGCGTCAACGGCGACGAGGTTGCGGCCACGTTCGATGCCAAGTGCAACGACGCGGGCGTGCTGTCCCGGCTGGAAACCAATCCGCCGGCCGCGCTGTACAATGCGCCGGCGCAGCGCCAGAAGGCCATCGTCAAAAACCCCGACACTCTGAAGAAGCTGATGACATGAACAAGCTCGCCATCGCAGTTGCACTCTCCCTCGCGGCCACCGTCGCGGCCGCCCAGAACAAGGTGAGTGCCACGCTCGCGTCCTCGGCGGGCAACAACGTCGCCGGCACGGTGACGTTCGTGCAGGAAGGCGGCAAGGTCATCGTCATCGCGGAAGTGACGGGACTGAAGCCCGGGTCGCACGGCTTCCATGTGCACGAGAAGGGCGACTGCAGCGCGCCCGACTTCACGAGCGCGGGCGGGCACTTCAACCCGAGCGGCAAGCCGCACGGCGATCCCGCGCACGCCGATCATCACGTGGGGGACATGCCCATGCTCGTGGCCGATGCCTCTGGCAAGGCGACCCTGCGTGCCGACGTCTCGCCCATGAGCATCGGCGGCGCCGACGGCATCACGGGCAGGTCGGTGGTCGTGCACGCCGATCCCGACGATTTCAAGTCGCAGCCCGCGGGCAATTCCGGCCCGCGCGTGGCGTGCGGCGTGATCAAGTAACGCTAGCCCAGGAACAGCCGCTGTATCGCCGCATGAGGCGCCGCATCGGCGAGCGCCTCGAAGCTGCCGTGGTCCGCGATGTCCGTCGCCGCGCGCATGAAGCCGCCCCACGCGGCGCGCGCAAGCGCTCCGCCCACCGAGATGCGGCGCACGCCCAGGGCGGCGATGTCGTTCACCGTCATTCCGATCGGTGAGCTCACGAGCAGGTTGAAGGGCCGGGGCGCGATCGCGTCCACGACCGCCGCGATGTCCTCGCGCTTGCGCAGCCCGGGCGCGTAGAGGCAATCGGCCCCGGCATCCGCGTACGCGCGCAATCGCGCGATCGTCTCGTCGAGATACGGCCGCCCCACCAGGAAGCACTCGGCGCGCGCGACCAGCATCACGTCCGGCGCATGGCGGTCGAGCGACTCGCGCGCGGCGCGGATGCGTGCGACCGCGCGATCCTGTGCGTACAGCGGCGCCGCTGCGTCGCCCGTCGCATCCTCGATGGAAAGGCCCGCGACGCCGGTGGCGGCGCACAGGCGCACGTTTTCCGCGACATCGGCAGGATCGTGCGCGAAACCGTTCTCGAAGTCGGCGTTGACGGGCAGGGCGGTGGCACCCACCAGTTCCGCGAGATGCGCGAGCACGGCGTCGCGGCCCACGCGCGTGTCGGGCACGCCGCGCGAGAACGCGAAGCCCGCGGATGTGGAAGCGAGCGCCTTGAATCCCAGGTGGGCGAGATAACGCGCGCTGCCAATGTCCCAGGGATTGGGGATGACGAAGCATCCCGACGCATGGAGCGCCCGGAAGGCAGTGCGGCGTTGGGCGATGGTCGTCATCGTGCGTGTCTGGCGAAACGCCCGTGCCGCCTAGTCGAACACGATCACCTGCCGCACGGCCTTGCCTTCGTGCAGGCGGTCGAATCCCTCGTTGATCTCGTCGAGCCTGAGCGTGGACGTCATGAGCCGGTTCACCGGCAACTTGTCCTGGCGATAGAGCTCCACGTAGCGCGGAATGTCGCGCGACGGCACGCAGGAGCCGATGTAGCTGCCCTTCACCGTGCGCTCCTCGGCGACGAGGTTGAGCGGCGACAAGGGCATGGTAGCGTTGGGTGGAGGCAGCCCCGCTGTGATGGTGGTGCCGCCGCGGCGCGTGATGCGATACGCCGCCTCGAAGGCACGCGCCGAACCCGCGAGCTCGAAGGCGTATTCGACGCCGCCCTTGGTCAACTCGCGGATCTTCTCCACGGTGTCGGGCTCGGAGGCGTTGAACGTGTGCGTTGCGCCCAGCGACTTCGCGAGCGCGAGCTTGTCGTCGGAGAGGTCTACGGCGACGATCTGTCGCGCGCCCGCGGCGCGCGCACCGATCACCGAGGCGAGACCGACGCCGCCCAGGCCGATGACGGCCGTCGAGGCGCCGGCACGCACCTGCGCGGTGTTGACCACCGCGCCCACGCCCGTGAGCACGGCGCAACCGAAGAGCGCGGCCTCGGCCAGCGGCAGTTCGCGGTCGACCTTCACGAGCGAGCGGCGCGACACAGTCGCGTACTCGGCAAACGAGGCGCATCCGAGCAGGTGATGGAGGGGCACGCCATCGCGCGAAAGGCGCTTCGCGCCGCCCAGCAGCGTGCCGCCGACGTTGGCGGCGGCGGCGGGCTCGCACAACGCGGGCCGGCCTTCGGCGCAGGGCGGGCAGTGCCCGCAGCTCGGCACGAACACCAGCACGACGTGATCGCCGGGAGCGAGGTCGCTCACGCCCTCGCCCAGGGACTCGACGATGCCCGCCGCCTCGTGCCCGAGCACCATCGGCAGCGGACGCGGGCGATCGCCGTTGATCACCGAAAGGTCGGAGTGACAAAGGCCCGCGGCGGCGATCTTCACCAGCACCTCGCCCGGGCCGGGCGGGGCAAGATCGAGCTCCTCGACCGACAGCGGCCGCGACTTCGCATACGGCGTTGGCGCCCCCGACGCGGACAGTACCGCCGCGCGGATCTTCATTGCCGTCTCACTTGTCCCGAAGGAGCGTGACCGGGAGGCTCGAGTGCTCGCGCATGTGATCGGTCGCCTCCGTGAGGTCGTCTCCTTCCTCGCGCGCCGTTTCGCAGAGGAATATCTCCGACGAGCCGAGCGTCTTCGCATAGTGCACGACGACGTGCGGGAAGTCGCCGACGCCGATGTGCACGACGCACGGAAAGCCCGCGCGCTCCAGCGTGGCGCGCGCGGGTTCGACGGCTTTCATCCCGTCGTCGTGATGCATGCCCTTGATCGCGCCTTCCTCGACGAAGTTGGAGACGTCGCGGCTGACCGGGGCCTGCACGTTGAGGAGGTCAACCGCAGCCTTGGCGCCGCTTGCGCTCATCTTCGCGATGAAACGCCCGATGTCGCGCAGCGATTCCTCGGTTTCGTCCGCCACCAGCAGCACGCGCTTGCCGGCGGTCGTGGCCCGGCTCACGTGCTGGTCCGCTGGGGATGCGAGGTCCACGAGAGGCCGGTCTCCTTCCTCCTC
>CAZIZD010000472.1:0-3198 GCA_964543615.1 uncultured Alcaligenaceae bacterium
GTCGAAGTTGAAGTAGATGACGCGATGCGAGATCTTGGACGTCAGCGTGAACTTGGGATCGGACTTGAGGCGCGCGATGTCCGCGGTGGGCGGCTGCTCGATCGCGTCGACGTCGCCCGAGAGCAGCGCCGCCATGCGCGCGGCCTCGTTCTTGATGATCCGGAACGTGACCTTCTGGTACCCGGGCTTGTCGCCCCAGTAATTGTCGTTGCGGACGAGCTCGATGCGGTCGCCGTTGACGTAGCGCACGAGCTTGTAGCGGCCGCTGCCGATCGCCGCCTTGCCGGAATTGAAGTCCTCGGTGGTGGCGCCCGTCGCGATCTTCTTCGACACGATGTAGACGGTGGACAGGTCGTTGGGCGCGAGCGGATACGGCGCCGCGTACTTGAAGCGCAGCGTGTACGGGTCGACGACCTCGATCTTCTGGATCGCCTTGGTGTACGCCGTGAACGGTCCCGGGCTGTTGGGAACGTTCGGGATGCGGTCGATCGAGAACACCACGTCTTCCGCGGTGAGCTCGCTGCCGTCGTGGAACTTGACGCCCTTGCGCAGCTTGAACTCCCACGTCTTGTCGTCGACCGTCTTCCACGAAGTCGCGATGCCGGGGATCATCCGCGAGTCGGGGTCCATCTGCACGAGCTTGTCGAAGATGTGCTCGGCGATGTTGTTGTTGGGAAACAGGTTGAAGAAGTGCGGGTCGATCGATGTCACGTCGGCGGCAACGGCGATCTTGATCTCCTGCGCGCTGGCGGGCGTGAGCGCAAGGCCGGCGGCGAGCGTGGCGGCGACCGTCAATCGCGCAAGGACGGTGAAAGGACGCATGGAGGACCCCGAGAGTGGTGAATTGGACATGGCCCCGGACTGCAGGCTTGACGCAATCTAGCGTAATTTACTGCGGTGCGTCAAAAAGCGCTTACGCCTTGTCGCCGCCGGCGTCGCAGCGAGGCGGATGGGCGCGCACGATGGCGACGAGCGAGGCCACGAACGCGTCGTCGGTGACCGCATCGCGTTGCGCGAGCGCGCGGGCTTCCGCATCCGAAAGGGGCTTGCCGCCCTCGCCGGACGCCGTCGCGCTGCGCAACTCGCCTTTCTCATATCGATATTCCGCGCGCGCGCTTCCGCTGGGGTACCAGGAGCGCTTGTCTCCGTCGAGGCGCCCGCTGCGATAGGCCGCCTCGAGCTTGCGCTGCGGCTCGCGTCCCGCCTGCTTTCCCGCGTACCACATTGCGAGCGTGCCCGAGAGCTCGTCCTCCTCGAACGGAAGATGGGCAATGCGCACGCCTTCACTCGACCAGAAGATGAAGCTGCCCGTGCGCTTGCCGCGGTTGAACGCGCCCACGGCGCGAACAGCCCCCTTCGCGTCTCGCAACTCGTACACGCCGTGCGGCAGGCCGTCGCGGCAGTGGCCCTGCGGCGTGTACGGCTGCGCCGCCGAGACGCCGGCTGCGACGTACGCGACGAGCGCCGCTACGGTGCGAAGCACTACTTGCGCCGCGCCCACCATGCACCGATTTCGCCCACGATGCCCCGCCGGAAGGCGAGGACGCAGACGACGAATATCGCACCCGTGATCACGGTGACCCACTGGCCGAAGCTCGCGAGATAGCTCTCGAGCCCCACGATCGCGAACGCGCCAACCACCGGACCGAAGATGGTCCCCATCCCGCCCAACAGCGTCATGAGCACAACTTCGCCGGACATCGTCCAGTGCACGTCGGTGAGCGAGGCGAGCTGGAACACGATGGCCTTCACCGACCCCGCGAGGCCGGTGAGCGCGGCGGATAGCACGAACGCGAGGAGCTTGTAGCGTTCCGCGTCGTAGCCCAGCGATATCGCGCGCGGCTCGTTCTCGCGGATCGCTTTGAGCACCTGCCCGAACGGCGAGTGCACGATGCGCCAGATGAACCAGAACGCGGCCAGGAACACGGCGAGCACGGTGTAATACATGACGAGCGTGTCGGACAGGTCGATGAAGCCAAACAGCTTCCCCCGCGGCACGCCCTGGATGCCGTCCTCGCCCCCGGTGAACTTCGCCTGCAGGTAGAAGAAGAACATCATCTGCGCGAGAGCGAGGGTGATCATCGAGAAGTAGATGCCCTGTCGACGGATGGCGAGCGCGCCGGCCACCGCGCCGAGGGCGGTCGCCGCGGCCGTTCCCGCAAGGATGGCAAGCTCCGGCGACCACCCCCATTCCTTCGCCGCATGCGCGCACACGTAGCCCGCGGTGCCCAGGAACATCGCATGCCCGAAGGAGAGAAGGCCCCCGAACCCGACCAGGAGGTTGAACGCGCATGCGAAGAGCGCGAAGCACAGCGCCTTCATCAGAAAGACCGGATAGACTCCCGCGAAAGGCGCGACCGCGAGCGCCACCGCCATGACGGCGGTGATCCACAGGAAAGGCCTGCGCGACGGGACGGCGGCCATCAGCGCTCCTTCCCGAACAGGCCCGCCGGCTTCACGAGCAGGACGATCACCATGATGACGAAGATCACGGTGTTGGAGGCCTCGGGATAGAAGACCTTGGTGAGACCCTCGACGACGCCGAGCCCGAAGCCCGTGAGGATCGCGCCGAGGATCGACCCCATGCCGCCGATCACGACCACCGCGAACACGACGATGATGAGGTTGGCCCCCATCTGCGGGCTCACCTGGTAGATCGGCGCAGCCATCACGCCCGCGAGCGCGGCGAGGCCTACGCCAAATCCGTACGTGAGCGTGATCATGCGCGGAACGTTGATGCCGAATGCCTGCACGAGGGCGGGATTCTCTGTCGCGGCGCGCAGGTACGAGCCCAGCTTGGTCCGCTCGATCACGAACCAGGTCGCAAGGCACACGACCAGCGACGCGACGATCACCCAGGCGCGGTACTTGGGCAGGAACATGAAGCCCAGGTTGTAGGCGCCCACGAACTCCTGCGGCAGGCGATAGGGCTGGCCAGAGCTTCCGTAGTAATTGGTGAAGAGGCCCTGGATGATGAGCGCGAGGCCGAAGGTCAGGAGCAGCCCGTAGAGATGGTCGAGCTTGTAGAGCCTCGAGAGCATCGTGCGCTCGATCACGATGCCGGTGAGACCGACCGCGATGGGCGCGATCAGCAGCGACCACCAGTAGCCCACGCCCGCGCGCTCGAGCAGCCACCACGCGCAGAACGCGCCCATCATGTACTGGGCGCCGTGGGTGAAGTTGATGATGTTGAGAAGG
>CAZIZD010000473.1:0-3194 GCA_964543615.1 uncultured Alcaligenaceae bacterium
GCATAACGCCGTCGAGCTGATCCAGCTCTTCCCGCCGGGCGGCTCTGCCAAGAACGGCGCCGACATCAAGCTCTGCCTTGACGCCACCGAAGACATCATCCGCTTTCCTCACATCGCAACCATCGTAATTGTCGGCGGTGACAGCGACTTCCTGCCTGTCGCGCAAAAGATCAAGGCTACGGGCAAGACGTTGGTCGGAATCGGCTGCGAAGCTGCCACGAACCGGCACTGGGCGCATAGCTGTCACGAGTTTCGCTACTACGAAAAGCTCATCATCGATGGGAGCCCTGCAGTTGCGCCACCTCTTGAGGCCGTCGGGTTACCGGTGAATGCGGCCACTGAACCTATGCCAGCGCCCGAAGGACTAGGCCCCGAAACGCAGCCTACATTTCCACCGCCAATACCCGAAGCCGGCGACCTCGATCCTCCCGCAGTGATTCCCGAGAGCACCGATCTCCGGCCTCGCGCCCCGCCAGACGCTGTGGACCTCATTCGCCGAGCCATCACGCGCCTGTCCGCGAACAAGGGCGATCCGTGGGTCTTGAAGGCCGCCATACGTCCCATGGTCAAGCGCCTTGACCCGACGTTTGACGAGAAGAGTTATGGGGCTGCGACATTCGCCGATTTGCTGAAGCAGCACAGCGACACGTTCGAGGTGCGCAAGGGACAGCACGATCAGGAATATCGGCTCAAAGGGCACCCGTTGCGTTAGAGCACCAACACCTGCCTCCATTCACACAAGGGCACAAGGATACCCAACCATATACACTCCCCCGAATGAAAATCCCCAAACGCCTCCAGCCACTCCTCGAAGAGGGCCTGATCGACGGCGTCCTGCGCCAGCTCATGAGCGGCAAGGAGGCGATGGTCTTCGTCGTGCGCTGCGGCGACGAGACGCGTTGCGCCAAGGTCTACAAGGAGCCCGAGAAGCGCAGCTTCCGGCAGGCGGTCGACTACACCGAGAACCGCAAGACCAAGAACACGCGCCAGGCCCGCGCGATGGCGAAGGGCACGCGTTTCGGGCGCAAGGCGCAGGAAGAGGCGTGGCAGAGCGCCGAGGTCGACGCGCTGTTTCGCCTTGCCGCGGCGGGCGTTCGCGTGCCGAAGCCGTACATCTTTCACGAAGGCGTGCTCCTGATGGAGCTCGTCGCCGACGAGCACGGCGAGGCCGCGCCACGCCTCAACGACGTCCTGCTGACGCCGGACGCGGCGCGCGCGTGGCACGAGCAGCTGATCCGCGAGGTCGTGCGGATGCTGTGCGCCGGCGTCGTGCACGGCGACCTGAGCGAGTTCAACATCCTCATCGACAGCGACGGGCCGGTGATCATCGACTTGCCGCAGGCCGTGGATGCGGCCGGCAACAACCACGCGCCGAAGATTCTCGAGCGCGACGTGGCCAACCTGCGCAACTACTTCGGCCGCACCGCCCCCGAGCTGCTGCTGACCGATTACGGCAAGGAGATCTGGGCGCTGTACGAGGCCGGAGCGCTGCAGCCGGATACGCCGCTCACCGGCCGCTTCGAGCGGGTCGAGAAGGCGGTGGACCTCGACGGCGTGATGCAGGAAATCGAAGACGCACGTTTCGAGGAAGCGGCCCGCAGGCTGCGACTGCTGGGTACTGTATAGCGATCGATCAGACGATGCCTTTCCCCGTGAATCCGTTGGTGGCGCTGATCTTTCCCGTCGTCACCTCGATGCGTGCAGGTCCCGAAGCGAGCGTGAGGGACCGTTCGCCGTAGATGCGCACGCGGCCTGCGCGATCCAACCTGATCACACGCCGCAGGCTGTCCACCAGGTCGGTCAGTTCGCTGACCTGCGCTTCGAGTTCACGTAGCCTTCCGTCGACTGATCCCGTCACGTAGGGGCCAGCGGTCGTCTTGCTGGGCTGCCAAGGCATGTCGTCCTCCTCGATCGATCGTTGACGAGCTGTCACGCGTTCCCAATCAAGCTAGCACCCGATGCCGGCACGCACAAGCCGCGCTCTTCGCGAGAATTCCACGCTCACTTCGCGGGGTGCGAAACGGCCGTCTCGCTCCTATACTTCGCGCATGGCTCGACCAACGATGCCGACATGACGGTCGGCAAGGCCGTACCCATCGTCCTGCGAGGCGAGGGCGATCACCTCGACATCCTCGTGTTCGAGCACCCTCGCGCGGGCACGCAGCTCGTCAAGGGAACGATCGAGACGGGCGAATCGGCGCCGGATGCCGCCTTGCGCG
Organism: uncultured Alcaligenaceae bacterium; assembly: GCA_964543615.1. Classification (GTDB taxonomy): domain Bacteria; phylum Pseudomonadota; class Gammaproteobacteria; order Burkholderiales; family Casimicrobiaceae; genus VBCG01. Next base: position 2,220 of record CAZIZD010000473.1, read on the forward strand.
AGCTTTGGGAAGAGTCGGGGATCGACGAGGGACGGATCGCGCGCGACCTCGGTGTCTGGGCTTCGCCGAAAGGCCAGGCATGGCACTTCCACGAAGTGCGGGTCGACGTGGCGCTGCCGGAACGATGGGAGCACTTCACGCAGGACGGTGGCGGCAAGCTCTTCCGCTTTCGCTGGCACCGGCTTGTCGAGGAGCCCTCCGCGACCTGGCACCCGATCCACCGCGATGCGCTGGAGTTCGTGCGCGCCGCGCTGCGCAACGACACTCGCGCCTAGACACTCCGGTGCGGCGACGCCGTGCTGCCGCGCGGGACGAGCTCGAACGGCAACGTCTGGAACGCGACGTACGGACGGCCCTCGAGCCGCGCGATCACCTGGTCCGCCGCCGCGCGCCCGATCTCGACGATGGGCGTGCGGATGCTCGTGAGCGGCGGCGTCTGCGTGGCGCCGAGGTCGGTGTTGTCCACCCCGGTGATCGACACGTCCTCGGGAATGCGCACGCCTGCTTCACGGCACGCCAGCATGCCGCCCACGGCAAAGACGTCGTTGGTGGCGATGACCGCCGTGGGTCGCGCGGGTGCGGCGAGGATCCGCTGCATCATCGCCTTGGCGGCATGGAGATCGATGGGCCCGTACTGCGCGAGCCTTTCGTCGAGCGCAAGGCCGGCCTGCGCGAGCGCCGCGCGCATGCCCGCGCCGCGCTCGGTCGCGCGGTCGTTGCCGGCCACGGGCGCACTCAGGAGGCCGAAGCGGCGATGGCCGAGCGCGACGAGATGCTGCGTCATCGCAAGAGTCGCGGCCCGGTTGTCGAATCCGATGGAGGGATGGCGCAACATGGGATCGACGGCCCACGTGAGGACGTAGGGCTTGCCGTGGCTGTCGAGCAACGCGAAGAGCGCGGGGTCGTGATACACGCCGACGAACACGAACGCGTCCACACCGTGGCTGATGAGCTGCTCGGTGATGCGCACCTCGG